>DASUZQ010000035.1:0-5134 GCA_036376815.1 Methyloceanibacter sp.
GGCGATCAGGCGGATCGCCCGCTGGGAGCGGGGCGTGAATTTCGAGCTCGTGCATTCGGTCGAAGGCCATGACGTGCCCTTGCCGCTCCGCGTCACCTGGGGCCTATTCCATCTCCGCGAAAGCCTGTGGCCGGGTCTCGGCACGCCGCTCTTCGCCCTCGGCCTCATTGGTCTTGCGGCGCCGCTCGTCGCGGCGCGGGAGCGGCGCATGCCGCTTCTCCTGATCGCGGGCTTCACCCTCCTATGGTACGCCGTCCACGAGGCCACGCCGCTCAAGCCGTTTCCCGATTTTTCCCGCTACATGCTGCCGCTCGTGCCGCTCTTCGCCATCCTCGGCACCTCGTTCGTCTACGAGCTCTCCTCGCGCTTCGATCGCCGCGGGGTCATCGCGGCCATCGCCGTCCTGCTCGCCGCCGTTCCGGCGCTATCGATGTCGTTGCGAATCAATTCTCCCGACGTCGATCCGCGCACGATCGTTCCTTCCATTGTCAAGACGAGCGGCGCGCGGGTGGTATTCGATCGCTATTCCGACTACCAGCAGAGCGGCCGCAGAATCCTTGGGCTGCGCATGCGTCCAACCAAGGACACGGCCGACATCGTGGTCACGGCGAATCTGGCTTACGATCGCTTCGAGTTCTATGAGGCGCGGAAAGGCTCGGTTCAGGCGGACAGTGCGGCCTATTATCGGGAGCTCTTCGCGCGGCCCTATCTCGAGGTGTCGAATGGACGGCCGACCTTGGCCTACTTCAATCCGGTGGTGCGGATCGTTGCCATGGACGGATCGGTGGAGAGGCTAGAGAAGATCGCCGCGGACATTCGTGCCGCGGCCCCGGGCTTGGCGGTGCGCATGATCGATCAGGCGCCGCCCAGCAATGAATGACGGAAGGATCGGGTTCCGATGCGTGTCGAAGAGACGATCAGGGAAAAGTTGCGTGGCGCCTTCGCTCCGGCAGAGATCGAGGTGGTGAACGATTCGCACCGTCACGGCGGCCATCGCTCCTCTCCCGGAACCGGAGAGAGCCATTTCAGCGTCACCGTGGTCTCGGCGGCCTTTGCCGGCAAATCGCGGCTTGAGCGTCACCGCATGGTCAATGCGGTGCTGGCTGAGGAGCTCGCCGGCCGCGTGCACGCGCTTGCAGTCTCAGCGCTCACGCCGGAAGAGCGGGCCAAGGCGTCATAAGTTCAAGAGGCTTTGCTCTGCGCCCGTTTTGCCTTGCGGGCGGCGGTAAGCGGCGTCACCTGAAGCGAGGTAATGCGGTTCTTTTGCCGGCGCAGCACCTCGAACAGAAAGCCGTGAAAGTTGAAGCGCTGCCCCTGATAGGGGATGGCCTGCGCCTCATGAATGACGAGGCCGGCAATGGTGGTGGCCTCGTCGTCGGGAATGTTCCAATCCATCATGCGGTTCACGTCGCGGATTGGCACGGTGCCGTCCACAATCAGAGATCCGTCGGGCTGCACCCGCGCGGCGATCGAGGCGATGTCGGTCTCGTCGGTGATGTCGCCGACGATCTCCTCGATGATGTCCTCGAGCGTGACCAGGCCCATGACCTCGCCGTACTCGTCGACCACGATGGCGAAATGCGCCTTGCGCTTGAGGAAGGCGTTGAGCTGATCCTTGAGCGAGGTCGAGTCGGGCACGAACCAGGGCGGCGTCGCCAGCGACATGATGTCGAGCTTGCCGAGATCGCCGCCCGCCTCGCGCAGCGCCCTGAGCAAGGTCTTGGCGTGAAGGATGCCGACGATTTCCTCGCGTTCGCCGCGCCACAGCGGCACCCGGGTATGCGAGCTCTTCAGCGCCGCGTCCACGACCTGCTCGGTGGGCAGGTCGACGTCGATCGCGTCCATCGTGGTCCGGTGCACCATGATGTCCGAGACGGTGAGCTCGCGAAGATCGAGCACGCCGCCGAGCATGTCGCGGTCGAGCTTCACCACGCCGCCTTCCTTGTGGTGCAGGTCGATGGCGCCCCTGATCTCCTCATGAGCCGACAGCACCTCGACGTCGTCGCTCACCGAGATCCCGAACAATCGCAAAGTTTGGCGCACCAGAAGTTGCATGGCGGCGGTGACCGGCGCGAGCAGCGCCACCGTGAGCCGCATGCTTGGCGCCACGGCCAGCGCCATTCGGTCGGCGTTGACGATGGCATAGGTCTTGGGCAGCACCTCAGCGAACAGCACGACCAACACCGTCATCACCAAAGTGGCATAGGCGACGCCGGCGTCGCCAAAGAGGTGAAGGAGCACGCTAGTCGCCAGAGCGGAGGCGGCGATGTTGGCGAGGTTATAACTCAGCAAAATGGCGCCGATCAGCCGCTCGCGGTTTAAAAGGAGGCGGTTAACGATCCGGGCACGGCGGTTTCCGTCCTCCTCGAGCGCGTGCATCCTGGCGCGGGACGCCGCGGTCAGCGCCGTCTCGGAGCCGGAGTAGAAGGCCGAGATGATCAGGAGGCCGAGAATGGCGCCAAGCGTAATACCGAGCCCGAGAGTCATCGCGCGCCGCATTCCTGGGCCAGAAACCCGGTGAGCTTCTCCATGGGCACGTCGTGCTCCAGGTAGGCCTGTCCAATGCCGCGGACCAGAACGAGCGCGAGCTTGCCGCCCTTCACCTTCTTGTCCTGGGCCATGAGCTTGAGCAGCTGTTCCGGCGCCGGCTTGATGCCGGGGATATCGGCGATGCGGCCGGGCAGACCGACCTCGGCGAGATGCCGCTCGACGCGGGCCACGTCGTCGGCAGGGCAGAGGCCCTGCTCGGCGGAGAAGGTGAACGCAAGCCGCATGCCGATGGCGATGGCTTCGCCGTGCAGCAGCCGGTAGGAGTAGCCGGCGAAGGCCTCAAGGGTGTGGCCGAAGGTGTGGCCGAGGTTGAGCAGCGCACGAGTGCCGCTCTCCTCTCGCTCGTCGGCCTCAACGATCGCCGCCTTGGCGCGGACGCTTCCGGCAATGGCAGAGGCGCGTGGCCCTCCCTCGCCGGAAAAGATTTGCGGCCAAATCTGCTCGAGCCAGGTGAAGAAGGCCGCGTCGCCAAGGAGCCCGTATTTCATCACCTCGGCGTAGCCGGCGCGGAACTCGCGGGGGGCGAGCGTCGCCAGCACGGAAATATCGGCGAGCACCAGGCTCGGCTGGTGGAAGCTGCCGATCAAATTCTTGCCTTGGGACGTGTCGATGCCGGTCTTGCCGCCGACCGAGGAGTCGACCTGGGCGAGCAGCGTCGTCGGCATCTGCACGAGACGGACGCCGCGCCGCAGGATGCTTGCGGCAAAGCCGGCAAGGTCGCCGACCACGCCGCCGCCGAGCGCGATCACAACGTCGCCGCGCTCGACGCCAAGCTCGAGCAGGCGCTCGCACACTTCCGCGAGCACGGGGAAGCTCTTGCTCTGCTCGCCCGGCGCCACCACCACATCGCCAAGAAACAGCCCGCCAAGGCTAGCCTTCAGCCGCGGAAGATAAAGTGCCGCTACGTTGGCGTCGCTCACCACGGCTGAGCGCGCGCCAGGAAGGGTGGAGGCGATGAACCCTCCAGCCGCGTCGAGCAGATGCTCGCCAATGATAATGTCGTAGCTTCGCGTCCCGAGCTCCACTCTGATCGTCTCGCCTGCGTGCGGCGCCCGGGTTGTCACGTCGTCTCGCATCCTTCACACCTTGCCGCGGCTCTTTGCCGCCGCCCCGGCCTCCTTGTCGAGCCAGCGCGCGAGCGCCTCAACGACGTCGCCGACGATCAAATCATGGGTCACGTCCCGGCTCTCCACGGTGATATCGGCCTCGGCGTAGATGGGATAGCGCTTTTCCATGAGCTCGCGCATCACCTTGTCGGGGTCGTCGGAGGCGAGAAGCGGCCGGTTGTCCCGCCGTCGCACGCGATGGAGCAGCACCGGAAGCTCGGCCTTGAGCCAGATCGAGACGCCGCGTGCCTTGATATTGGCCCTGGTGCGGGCGTCCATATAGGCGCCCCCGCCGGTGGCGAGGACCTGCGGCCCGGCCTGCAGCAGGCGGGCGATAACCCTCGATTCACCCTGACGAAAATAAGGCTCGCCGTGCTCGGCGAAGATCTCGCTCACGGTTTGGCCCGCGGCGGTTTCGATCTCGTTGTCGGCGTCGGTGAAGGGGAGTTCGAGCCGATTGGCAAGCCGGCGGCCCACCGCCGTCTTGCCGGCTCCCATCAGGCCGATCAGCACGATACTCCTTGCAGCAAGGGCCTCGCGGATCCATGCCAGACGCTCGGGCTTCAGTTCTTTCTTGCGCTCAGCCAGTCGAAGGTCATCCATTCGTCAAGACGGCGCTCCAAGCTTGGCGCCCGGCGCGATCCGTGGCGGCACGGTTCCACGATTTTCTCGTGCTGACAACGGCCTTTCGAATCGTCCATCATAGCGCGGGCCGCGTGGCGCCTTGCGGTCGGGGGTCATAATAAGGCCCCCTTCGCGGCTACAAGAGCGCCCCAAGGTCTAGCGGAGAACGATAAGAACACTAAAGGACACGAGCGCCTCGATGCCGACACTCTTCCGATTGTTGATGGTCTTGGGGGTGATCGCCGGTGTCGTCACTGGGAGCCTCTATGTGCTCGCCGAATATTTCCAGCCTGAGCCGAAGGAAATCTCCAAGTCCTTGCGCAACGTCAAGGTGCGGACCGAGTAGCAGTCTCCTCGCCGGCCTCGCCATCGCAACAGCCGCCATCCTCAGCGGATGGGAACCGGTCGTCTGCAGCCAAGCCTTGGCCCAGGTCGAGCGGCGCCAGCTCCCGGTGCTGCAAGGCGAAGCTCCGCCCCAAGTCGACGAAGCTCGGCGCGGGCCGTCAGCACCGCCTGAACGAGATTGGAATTCGCAGCAGCAAGGCGAAGCATTGCCGCAAGTCGACGAAGCTCCGACTGGGCCGTCAGCTCATCCTCCCAAAGATTGGAATTCGTTCGTTCATCCTCCTGCGCCGCTGCCGAGTGCGGCTGAACCGCGCGCGGAAAGCGCGCTCCCGCCCGACCTTTGGCGCGGGCTCGATGCCGGCGCCATGCAGAGCCTGCTTGCCCAGGTCCCGATACCGTCATCCTCGCCGGCGCTTGCGAGCCTGCTCGCTCGTGCTCTTGCCACGAGCCCCGAAGGCTCGGGCCGCGAGACGGGGGTCAAGATTGCGGCGCTTGAACGGGCCGGGCGG
>DASUZQ010000036.1:0-6197 GCA_036376815.1 Methyloceanibacter sp.
GGTCGAGGTGGCGAAGAAGCACGACGTGCCGGTGATCTCGGACGGCGGCATCAAATATTCCGGCGATCTCGCCAAGGCGCTCGCCGCCGGCGCCGATTGCGTGATGATCGGCTCGCTGCTCGCCGGCACCGACGAGAGCCCTGGCGAGGTCTATTTGTACCAAGGCCGCTCCTACAAGGCCTATCGCGGCATGGGGGCGGTCGGCGCCATGGCGCGAGGCTCGGCCGACCGATATTTCCAGCAGGATATCAAGGATACGCTGAAGCTCGTGCCGGAAGGCGTCGAGGGGCAGGTGCCCTATAAGGGCCCGCTCTCAAGCGTGCTGCACCAGCTGATCGGCGGCTTGCGCGCCTCAATGGGCTATACCGGCGCGCGCAACCTTGCCGAATTCGCCGCCCGCGCCGAGTTCATCCGCATCTCTCCGGCCTCGTTGCGCGAGAGCCACGTGCACGACGTGACCATCACCCGGGAGTCGCCCAACTATCCGCGCGAAGGTTAGGCTTCCGCCTACTCCACGCCGAGCTTCTTGATCTCATTGATAATGTCAGGCTCCAGCGTAATCGCCTGCTGGATCTCGCGGCTGCCGTCGGTCGGCTTGCCCTTCCGGCTTTTCACCACGCCAACGCCGACGAGGGCTGACGCATCGTTCTCGTGGATCTTCAGCGCCGCCGTGAAATCATCCATGGCGTGATCGAGATCATTCTTCAGCACATAGATCCAGCCGCGATCGATATAGCCTTTGGGCTTATCCGGCTCCAACTTGATCACTTGCGAATAGTCGGCGGCAGCGCGGTCATAATCCTTCTTCTGGCGGAACAATTCGGCGCGCTTCGAATAGCCTTGCGTGGAGTTCGGGTCGAGCTTGACCTTCTGGTCGAGCTCCGTGATGGCGCGGTCGAAATCGCCCTTTTGCCCGAAGACGACGCCGCGCAGCATGTAGAAGTCGCCGCGGCTCGCGTCGAGGCGGATGGCCTCATCGAGATCGGCGATCGACTTGTCGTAGTCCTTCTTGGCCTCGAAGGCCGCCGCGCGCATGAAATAACTGTTCGGCTGCTTGGGATCGAGCGCCACGGCTTCGTTCATCTCGATAAGCGCGGCATCGAAATCGCCGGTGGCGGCAAGACCGATGGCGCGGTTGCCGTGGGCGGCGATGAGCTTGTCGGTGTCCTTCGATCCTGAGGCCAGGAAGGCGGCGCAGGCGTCGAGCACCTCCTTGATCGAGCCTTTGCCGGTGAAGCAGGGATTGTCCTCGACGCTTGCGGCAGATCCAGGGGAAGCCGCGGCTGCGGCGGCCGGGTCGGCCGGGACGAGGACTTGCGGCTTCGCCTGATCGGCTGGAGCTTGCGGATCTTCGGCAAACACGGGGGTAGCTAAACCTACTCCAAGCGCCAGCGTTGCGGCGACGATCGCTGCCCGCGACACGACGGCTTTACAGCCAAAAACATGCATTCCTTCCTCCATAGACCCAGAATTTCCGAAATTTGGCCTTGTTAAAGCTTCACGCGGGCGCCGCGTCAATTGAACTTCTCTTCATGAAGCCAATGGCCGCCGCCGCTGACCCTTGGCGGAAATCGAGGGTATAAGAGCGCTGAAGGCCGCCAGGCTGGTCGCCGTTAGGGGGCAATGGGAGGCTTCAATGTCGATGCAGGCCATGCTGATGCCGGTGTTCGCGCAAGTGGCGCTGACCTTCGTGCTGCTGTTCTGGATGCAGTTCTCGCGGATGCGAGCCATTCGCCGGGGCCAAGTTCCCGCCCATTCGATCGCGCTCAGAGAGCCGAACTGGCCGCCGCGCGTGACCCAGATCGGCAATGCCTACCACAATCAGCTTGAGACTCCGCTTCTCTTCTATGTGCTGATCCTGCTCGCGCTTGTGACGAGCACCGCTGATTCCATCCTTTTCGTGCTGAGCTGGCTGTTCGTCGCCTCGCGCTTCGTGCATGCCTATATCCACCTGACCAGCAACCGGATCGACCGGCGGGCGCCGATCTTTCTCGTCGGCGCCATCGGCCTTGCCCTCATGTGGATCATCGTTGCCGGCCGCCTGACCGTCGCCTTCACCGGATGACCCCGGCGGCTCGCGCCAGCGCGGCAATAGAGGTTCTCGCCGATATCGCGCTGCGCAAGCGGCCGGCGGCGGACGCGCTCAAGGATTGGGGGCTCGCGCACCGCTTTGCCGGCTCCGGAGACCGGGCGGCCATCGGCAATCTTGTGTTCGATGCGCTGCGCCGGCGCGCCTCCGGCGCCTACGCCATGGGGGATGACTGCCCGCGGGCGCTCGTGCTCCGCACCCTCGTTTCAAGCTGGGGCATGGCTCCGGAGGCGGTGGAGGCGCTTGCCGATGGCAGCCGCTTTGCGCCGGCGCCGCTCACGCCGCCGGAGCTTGAGGGCCTCAAGCGCGAACTCCCTGCCGATGCGCCGGCCTTCATACGAGGCGATTATCCGGAGTGGCTCGATCCGCAACTCCAACAGGCCTTCGGAGCGCAGGCGGCGGAAGAGGGGGCAGCGCTCGCCACCCGCGCGCCCGTCGACCTTCGCGTCAACACGTTGAAGGCCACGCGGGACAAGGTGCTGCATGCGCTCCGCCGCTTCGATGCGGCGCCTACGCCCTACTCACCTCTTGGCGTGCGCATTGCGGCGGGGACCGGCCCAAGCCGAAGCCCGCATGTCGAGGCAGAGCCGGCGCATGGCAAGGGCTGGTACGAGGTGCAAGACGAAGCGTCACAAATCGCGACGCGTCTCTCAGGCGCGCGAACGAAGGAGCAGATCCTCGATCTCTGTGCCGGGGCCGGCGGCAAGACGCTCGCCCTTGCTGCCGCCATGGAGAATACCGGCCAGCTCTATGCCTATGATGCCGACCGCATCCGGCTTCGGCCGATCTTCGGGCGCCTGAAGCGGGCAGGGGTACGGAACGTTCAGGTGCTCGATCCAGGCAACACCGAAGCTCTCGCAGACCTCGAAGGCAAGATGGACCGGGTGATCGTGGATGCGCCCTGCACCGGGTCAGGCGTGTGGCGGCGGCGCCCCGACGCGAAATGGCGGTTATCTCCGCAAATGCTCGAAGCGAGGCTTGCCGAGCAGCGTGCCGTGCTCGATCAGGCGGCACCTCTGGTGAAGCCCGGAGGCCGGCTTCTCTACATCACCTGCTCCGTGCTTCCGTCCGAGAACCGCGACCAGGTCGACGCTCTTATCAACCGGTTTCCCGAGTTGAGCACCGTGCCCTGGGCTCCGCTGTGGGAGCAGGCGGCATTCTCTGCTGCACCGCCGCAATCGGCCGACCGGTCGGCTGAAACGTTGTTGATGACCCCTCGCAGCTTCGGCACCGACGGTTTTTTCGTGTCCATGCTGCAGCGCAAATGAGATCCGCCAAAGGTCGCCTCGAGCGCTCGATCGGCGCCACGGCCACTGTTCCAAAAAATTTGGGACGCGACGCCATTACCTCTTGAAATCAACAAGAGAGTCGCTGAAATGACTCGCGCTTTTGACGGACGCAGAAAAGGCGGTTGGCGCCTGGATCGTCCATCGAGTCACCGAAGGGGGATGTAGTCCCGATGAAGATGAATTTGCTTCTCGGCGAGGCTGAAGAGCCACCCAGTCGCCAAACGGCGACACCTCAAGTTTCCACCAAACCACATCGTCTCATAAGCCCCCACTCGCCAGCGCTCCCGTCGCTGGGAGCCGTTGTCACGCGGCTCGAGCGTTTTCCGATCGGTCCGGCCACCCGCGCCTTTCGCAAGCGGTTCTATTCGGAGGTCGAAGCCACCGAGTGGAACGACTGGCGCTGGCAGGCGCGCAAGCGCATCCGCACGCTCGCAGAGCTCGAGCGGCTGTTCGTGCTGTCCGATGACGAGCGCGATGCCGTGGTGCGCCATCAAGGATCGCTGCCGCTCGGCATCACGCCGTACTATGCGAGCCTGATGAGCCGCGACGACGCGCTCGAGCCGCTGCGACGAACCCATATTCCCGTCGGCACCGAATATCTCAAGGCGCCCGGCGAGGCCGACGATCCTCTCGGCGAGGACGGCCACACCGCCGTGCCAGGTCTCGTGCACCGCTATCCCGACCGCGTGCTGTTTCTCGCCACCGGTTTCTGCTCGACCTATTGTCGCTATTGCACGCGCTCCCGCATGGTCGGTGAGCCAGGCGGCGAATATTCCTTCAGCCGTCCGCAATGGGAGGAGGCGCTCGACTACATCGCCGCTCATCCCGAAATTCGCGACGTGCTGATCTCGGGCGGCGATCCGCTGACCTTGTCCGACGAGCGGCTCGACTATCTGCTCGGGCGCTTGCGCGCCATCCGCCATGTCGAGTTCGTGCGCCTCGGCACCAAGGTGCCGGTGGTGCTGCCCATGCGGGTCACCCGCTCGCTGACCAGGATTCTCAAGAAGCACCATCCGCTGTGGATGAGCCTGCACTTCACCCATCCTGCCGAGCTGACGCCCGAGGTGACCGAGGCCTGCGCGCGGCTTGCCGACGCCGGCATTCCGCTCGGCAGCCAAACGGTGCTGCTCAAGGACATAAACGACAGCGTCGATACGCTGAAGACGCTCTATCACGGGCTGCTCAAGCGGCGCGTGCGGCCGTACTACCTCTATCAATGCGACCCGATCTCGGGCTCGTCACACTTCCGCACCTCCGTCGATAAGGGCCTGGAGATCATGCAAGGCTTGCGCGGCCATACCACCGGCTACGCCGTGCCGACCTATGTGATCGACGCGCCAGGCGGGGGCGGCAAGATCCCGCTTCTGCCCGACTATGTGCAGGGCCGCGACGGCGACGACCTGATCCTGAAGAACTTCGAAGGCAAGATCTATCGCTACACCGATCCGCAAGGGACGGTGGGGGCAAGCGCCGAAAATCTGTGATGCGTATCGCTCTCGTCTACGATTTGCGCGACGACTATCGCGCGCTCGGCTTCTCCGAGGAGGAGGTGGCCGAGTTCGACAACGTCGACACCATCGATCAGCTCGATGGCGCGTTGCGCGCGCTTGGCTGCGAGGTGATCCGCGTCGGCCGCGGGCAGGTGCTTGCCGCACGGCTTGCCGCGGGGATGCGCTTCGACCTCGTGTTCTCCATTGCGGAGGGCGTGAAGGGCCGCTCGCGCGAGGCGCAGGTGCCTGCACTCTGCGAGCTGTTCGACCAGCCCTATCTGTTGTCGGATCCGCTCACATCCGCCGTATGCCACGACAAGGCCGTGGCCAAGCGGCTGGTGCGCGCTGCCGGCGTGCCGACGCCTGCCTTCATAGTGGCGACATCTGATGCGAGCGAGCTTCGCGGCTGGAGCGAGTTTCCCGCCTTCGTCAAGCCGATCGCGGAAGGGACCGGCAAAGGCTGCGAGTCGGCCTCGGTGGTCCATACGCCGCAAGAGCTTGCCAGTGCCGCAACGAAGTTGCTGCAACGCTATCGGCAGCCGGTGTTGGTCGAGACCTATCTGCCAGGCCGCGAGTTCACCGTCGGCATCGTCGGCAACGGCAAGGATGCGACTGTGCTCGGCGTCTGCGAGATCCTGCTCAAAGAGGACGCCGAGGCCAATGTCTACTCGCTGCACAACAAGGAGCGTTGCGAGGATTTGGTGATCTACCAACGCACCGACGATGGTGAAGCCTGGGCCGCCGGACGGCAGGCACTTGCCGCTTACAATGCGCTCGAGTGCAGGGACGCGGCGCGCATCGACTTCCGCTCCAACGCTTTCGGCGAGCCTTATTTCCTGGAAGCGAACCCGCTTGCCGGGCTGCACCCGCATCACTCGGACCTTCCCATTCTCGCCGCGCAGAACGGCGTTCCTTACGTCGAGCTGATCGGCATGATCCTCTACGCCGGCTTGGCGCGTTACGGGCTTGCCCGAGACGGCCTGGCGCGGCCCCGCAAGGTGCAGGAGCGGAGACGCGCCTGATGGCGCTCAAGCCAGGCGGCTTCATCCCCGTCGTGCATGCCGCGACGCGCGAACGTCCTGATGAGATCGATACGGTTCTCTCTGCCGAAACCGTGGCCCGCACGCTCGGCGAGCTCGGCTTTGCCACCGAGATCGTCGCCGTCGATCTCGACCTCAACCATTTCCACGCTTTGAAGCGCCGGGACCCGCTTCTCGTGTTCAACCTGGTCGATGCGGTGCGGGGGGACGGGAGGCTTGCCCCGGTCATCCCCTCGATGCTCGATGCTGTGGGGTTGCCTTACACCGGAGCCCACTCCGATGCGTGGCT
>DASUZQ010000037.1:0-3152 GCA_036376815.1 Methyloceanibacter sp.
ATTGTCGATGAGTTGATCGGCGAGGATCTGCATGGCCTCCTGGCTCGCCCAGGCGACATGCGGCGTCAGACTGAAATTCGGCAGCCTCAAGTCGAGCAGCACATTGCCCTCTTTCGGCGGCTCCTTGGTGAGCACGTCGAAGCCGGCGCCGCCGATGGTGCCGTTCTTTAGCGCCTCAGCCAACGCCTGCTCGTCGACGAGGCCGCCGCGCGCCGTGTTGATGAGTATCGCGGAGGGCTTCATCATCTTGAGCTCCTTCGTCCCGATCATGTTCTTGGTCTCCGGCGTGAGCGGGGTATGCAGGGTGATGACGTCGCTCTCGCGATAGATGGTCTCGAGATCGACCAGCCCTGGTTGGGGAAACACGTCATAAGGCAGGATGCGCATGCCGAGCGCCTCGGCGCGCTTCGCCACCGACTTGCCGATGGCGCCATAGCCGATGACGCCGAGCGTCGAGCCGGCGACGTCGTGGATCGGATGGTCGAAGAAGCAGAACTGGTTGACCTTGCCCCACCGCCCGGCGCGCACATCGGCCACATAGGCGAGGAGGTTACGGCGAAGCGCGAAGGTGAGCGCCAGCACGTGCTCAGGGACCGTGTTGAAGGCGTAGTTGCGGATATTGACGACGGTGATGCCGTTCTCCTTGCAGAACGCCTTGTCAACCACGTCGGTGCCGGTCGCCGCCACCGCGATCAGCTTGAGCTTCGGCAGCTTCTTGAGCGTGTCGCCACGCATCGGCACCTTGTTGATGATGGCGATGGTGGCGTCTTTCAGCCGCTCGAGGATCTCCTCCGGCGTCCAGGTCGCCTGATATTCTTTGTAGCTGTGCGGGAACTCCGGCTTGCGCACATTGGCGCCGACGGACTCCCGATCGAGGAACACGATTTGGTGCTGCACCGAACGACCCCTTGGACCTAAAACACTTCCTCAAACTCGCAACCCAGAACACGAAAAGCCTCGCCGTCCCGCCGGCGTGACCCGAGGCGGATCGGACCGGCGAAGCTTGTCGGCGAAACTGGCTTGATGCGCCGCTATCCCCCGCGGGCGCGGGAAAGCCTATTCGGCAGCGACCTGCTTGATCTTCGCCTGCATGCCGTCGCGGAATTCGGCTTGCGCCGCCGCCACGCCACTTCCGAGCTCGACCTCGATGCCCGTATCGCGCATCGCCATCTCCGCGCCAGCAATGGCGCCGAGCAGCATCAACTCGTTGAGATCGCCGAGATGACCGATGCGAAACAGCTTGCCGGCGACCTGGGACAGCCCGGCGCCGAGCGCGAGATTGTAGCGTCTATAGGCGACGTCGATCACGTCGGCGCCGTTGAACCCGGCAGGGACCATGATCGCAGTCACCGTGTCGGAATGCCATTTCGGCTCCTTGGCGCAGAGCTTGAGACCCCACGCCTCCACCGCGGCGCGCGCGGCGCTGGCGAGATGGCGATGGCGGGCGAAGACGTTCTCCAGCCCCTCCTCATCGATGATGTTGAGCGCCTCGCGCAGGCCATGCAGCATCGGCAGCGCCGGCGTGTAAGGGAAATAGCCGTTGGCGTTGGCCTTGATCTGGTCGCCGAGGTCGAAATAAGCGTGCCGGCAATTGCCGTCCTTCATCGCCGCGAGCGCCTTTTTGCTGGCGCAGACGATGCCGAGGCCTGCCGGCAGCATGAGGCCCTTCTGCGAGCCGGTGATGGCAAGGTCGACGCCCCAATCGTCGAAGCGGAAGTCGATGCTCGCGATCGAGGAAACGCCGTCGACAAAAAGCAGCGCCGGATGCTTGGCCGCGTCCATGGCGCGGCGCACCGCGGCGACATTGCTGGTGACCCCGGTGGCAGTCTCGTTGTGCACCACGAGCACGCCCTTGATCTCGTGACCCTTGTCGGCGCGCAGCGCCTCCTCGATACGTTCGGGATGGGCGCCGGTGCCCCACTCCTCGTCCTGCACGATGACGTCGAGGCCGTGACGGCGGGCAAGCTCGCCCCACAAATGGCTGAACTGGCCGAAACGAGCGATCAGCACTTTGTTGCCCGGAGCAAGCGTATTGGTGAGCGCGGCTTCCCAGGCGCCGGTGCCGCTCGACGGGAAGATGACGACGTGGCCCTCTTTGGTCTTGAAGATTCCCTTCAGCCGCTCGTAAAGCGGTAAGGTCAGCTTGGGAAAGTCGGAAGACCGGTGATCCTCCATGGCGATATGCATCGCCGTGAGCACACGGTCCGGAATGTTGGTCGGGCCGGGAACGAACAGGAAGTTGCGTCCCGGCTTTCGCGTTGCCGACATTGGCTACGTTTCCTCCTAAAGTAGGGCTTGCCTTGAGAGAACCTTGGCGGGCGGGAAGGTGGTAACGTCCGGTTAGGCCCCTGGCAACCCCCTTGCTTGTCTAAAACAGCCCGGTGATGCGCCCGTCCGGGGCAAGCTCGATATTGTTGGCGGCAGGCACTTTGGGCAGGCCGGGCATGGTCATGATGTCACCGCAGATCACCACCACGAACTCGGCACCGGCCGAAAGCCGAACCTCGCGGATCGGGATGGTGAAGCCCGAGGGGGCGCCTTTGGCGTCGGGATTGGTGGTGAAGCTGTATTGCGTCTTGGCCACGCAGATCGGGAACTTGCCGAAGCCTTGCTTTTCCAGCTCGGCGAAGCGGTCGCGCACTGCCTTGTCGGCAGTGATGTCCGAAGCGCCGTAGATCTCCTGGGCTATGGTCCGCGTCTTGTCCCACAGCGACATGTCGTCGGGATAGAGCGGCTTGAATTTCGACGGCGTGGTCTCGATGGTGCGCACCACGGTGCGGGCGAGCTCTTCGGCGCCGGCGCCTCCTTGCGCCCAATGGTCGGCGAGCACGCATTCGACGTTGAGCGTGGCGCACAGGCGCTTAAGCAGCGCCATCTCGGCTTCGGTATCGGTCGAGAAGCGGTTGACTGAGACGATGACCGGCACGTCGTAGCGCCTGAGATTGTTGACGTGTCGCTCGAGATTGGCGAAGCCCTTCTCCAGCGCCGCGACGTTCTCCTTCTTCAGGTCGTCCTTGGCCACGCCGCCATGCATCTTGAGCGCGCGAATGGTGGCCACGATCACCACGCAGTCGGGCTTGAGCCCGGCTTTGCGGCATTTGATGTCGAAGAATTTCTCAGCGCCGAGATCGGCGCCGAAGCCGGCCTCGGTC
>DASUZQ010000038.1:0-7839 GCA_036376815.1 Methyloceanibacter sp.
CAACAGCCACGCCGCCGTGGCGTTGATGGTCATCGAGGTGTTCATCTCGGCAAGCGGGATGCCCTGCATCAGCGCCCGCATGTCGCCGAGGTGTGAGATTGGCACGCCGACCTTGCCGACCTCGCCGCGGGCGAGCGGGTCGTCGGAGTCGTACCCGGTCTGGGTAGGCAGGTCGAAAGCGACCGAAAGCCCGGTCTGCCCCTTGGCCAGATTCTGCCGGTAGAGCTCGTTCGAGGCCTTTGCCGTCGAATGGCCCGCATAGGTGCGGAACATCCAGGGTTTGTCGCGCTTAGTCTTTCCGCTCATGGGTTCGCCGATCGCCGAATTCGCTTGATGCATCGAAGCATGCCAAGAGCTTCGGAGCAATATTCGTGCCTTTGACGCCACCTGGTCACCCCGGCGAACGCCGGGGTCCAGAGTCCATGGTGCGCTCCGCGCGCGGGCTCTCACGACGAGACCGCCGCCGCCAACAACCGAGCGCCGCCGCGGCCGGCAAAAATAATCTGTGCATCATCGCCTTGCCGGCACTCTTCTTGCGCGCGTCTGTCGCGCTCACCGGCATAGCCGCCAAGGTGTGGGAGTTCCGAGACAAACTGGCGCGGGGGCGGCTCAAGACGGCGAGGATTTGCCCGGAAGAAAAGCCTGTAAACAGGGCCTGGGCAGGCGGCTTCGTTTTTGCTAAGGCTCTGCCCGGGACAGGGATTATGGCTATCGGGGGGTGGCCTAAAGGCCTTTTCACGCATCAAATCCGGCAATTCAGAGTTATGTCGGCGGCGACGCAAAAATGTTGCAGTCGCGAGATGGATGATTGACAATTGTCGCAGTGCAAAAAGGCCCGTTAGCGGGGAACCAACGGATGAACGAGATGTCATTGGCAGCGGTGGCGCCCGACCAGGGCACCTTGAAGGACCTTTACCAGATCGGCGAAATCCCGCCGCTCGGTCACGTGCCGGCAAGCATGTATGCCTGGGCGATCCGTCGCGACCGCGAGGGTCCGCCAGAGACGGCGATGCAGGTCGAGGTCGTGCCGACCTGGGAGCTCGACTCCCACGAGGTGCTCGTGCTCGTGATGGCTGCCGGCGTCAACTATAACGGCGTGTGGGCGTCGCTCGGCAAGCCGGTCTCGATGTTCGACGTGCACAAAAACCCCTATCACATCGCCGGATCCGACGCCTCGGGCATCGTGTGGGCCGTCGGCTCCAAGGTCAAACGGTGGAAGGTCGGCGACGAGGTTGTCATCCACTGCAACCAGGACGACGGCGACGACGAGGAGTGTAACGGCGGCGACCCGATGTTCTCGCCGTCGCAGCGCATCTGGGGCTACGAGACGCCTGATGGCTCCTTCGCCCAGTTCGCCCGCGTGCAAGACCGCCAGCTGCTCGAGCGGCCAAAGCATCTCACCTGGGAGGAGGCGGCTTGCTACACGCTCACTCTTGCCACCTCCTACCGCATGCTGTTCGGCCATCGGCCGCACACGCTGAAGCCAGGTCATAACGTATTGGTGTGGGGTGCGTCGGGCGGCCTCGGCTCCATGGCGATCCAGCTCTGCGCCACCACTGGCGCCAATGCCATCGGCGTTGTGTCAGACGACGAGAAGCGCGACTTCGTCATGTCGCTCGGCGCCAAGGGCGTGATCAACCGCAAGGAGTTCAATTGCTGGGGTCAGCTGCCGAAGGTGGGCACGCCGGAATTCGAGGCTTGGCTTAAAGAAGCGCGCAAGTTCGGCAAAGCGATCTGGGAGATCACCGGCAAGGGCGTCAATGTCGATTGCGTGTTCGAGCATCCCGGCGAGGCGACCTTCCCGGTGTCGTGCTTAGTGGTGAAGCGCGGCGGCATGGTGGTGTTCTGCGCAGGCACCACCGGCTACAACCTCACCTTGGATGCGCGCTATGTGTGGATGCATCAGAAGCGCATCCAGGGCTCGCATTTCGCGCATCTGCTGCAGGCGAGCCAGGCCAACAAGCTCGTGGTCGAGCGACGCATCGATCCGTGCATGAGCGAGGTGTTTCCCTGGGAGCAGATCCCGAAGGCCCATATGCGCATGTGGAACAACGAGCATCGCCCCGGCAACATGGCGGTGCTGGTCTCAGCACCTTGCACCGGCCTCCGCACCTTCGAGGACGTGATCGAAGCCAGCAAGCAGATGCATGGCGGCTAGGGCTCTTCGAACGCTCCCGGCCTTGCGAATTGAGATTTGACTTTGGCCCGCCCGCGCGGTTTTTTCCTCGCGGGTGCAACGCCATTGCTGTTCTTAAGGAACTCTGCCGGTGTCCGTCGCTAGCGAAGCCAAGGCCGACAGCACGTCGAGCCAGATCTCCGATTTCATTCCGCTTCTAGAGTCCACGGCCGAGGCCGCCAATGTCTTGCGCGACCGCTGCCGCGAGGCCGTCGCCGGCAAGGTCAGCCAGGGCGGCAAGATCGACGGCGAGGCGCTCGAGCGCGAGCAGCACGCGGCCCATGGGCTTGCCTGGATCGCCACCTATGCCGAGGCGCTGAACCAGGTGGCATCCTATGCGCGCCGCATGGCGGACGAAGGCCGCTTCGGCGAGATGGAAGCTCTGCTCGCGCAGATCGGCGCCGCCGAATATGCCTCGCAGCTCGCCGGCGGCGTGCCGATGAGCCAGGGCGAGATCGCGCGCCCGCATGAGCTCGGCGTGTCCGAAAAGGACCAGACGGCGTTTCTCACCGCCAATGTCCGCGACCTCATCGCCGCCACTACCCCCGCCACCCGCGCCCGCGCCATCGCGCTGATCCGCGGCTCGCAAGGTGCCGTGTCTTATGGCGACACCGGCCTCGACGAGACGATCACCGCCATGCGCGAGGAGATGCACCGCTTCTCCCAGGCCGAGGTCGTGCCGCAAGCGCAGGAGTGGCACCTCAAGGACGAGTATGTGCCGCTTGCGCTGATCGGGCAGATGTCCGAGCTCGGCGTGTTCGCGCTGACACTGCCTGAGGAGTATGGCGGCCTCGGCCTCGGCAAGGAGGCGATGTGCGTGGTGTCGGAGGAGCTCTCCCGCGGCTATATCGGCGTGGGCAGTCTCGGCACGCGCTCCGAGATCGCCGAGGAGCTGATCCTGAACGGCGGCACCGACGCCCAGAAGCAGGAATGGCTGCCGAGGATCGCGAGCGGCGAGGTGCTGCCGACGGCGGTGTTCACCGAGCCGAACACCGGCTCGGACCTCGCCTCGCTCACCACGCGCGCGGTGAAGGACGGCGATGTCTATCGCATCACCGGGCAGAAGACCTGGATCACGCATGGCGCCCGTGCCGATCTGATGACCCTGCTCGCCCGCACCAATCCGAACGAGAAGGGCTATCGCGGGCTCTCGATGTTCTTGGCACCGAAGCCACGCGGCACCGACGACAATCCCTTCCCGGCCGACGGCATGACCGGCGGCGAGATCGAGGTGCTCGGCTATCGCGGCATGAAGGAGTTCGACATCTCCTTCGACGGGTTCGCTGTCCCTGCCGCCAATCTGCTTGGGCAGGTCGAGGGCCAGGGCTTCAAGCAGCTGATGCAAACCTTCGAGGCGGCGCGCATCCAGACCGCCGCGCGCGCCATCGGCGTGGCCCAGGCCGCGCTCGATCTCGGCTTGCGCTACGGCACCGAGCGCATCCAATTCGGCAAGCCGATCGTCGCCTTCCCGCGCGTCGCCGACAAGCTCGTGATGATGGCGGCCGAGATCCTGCTTGCCCGCCAGCTCACTTATTTCGCCGCGCGCGAGAAGGACGCAGGGCGCCGCTGCGATCTCGAGGCCGGCATGGCCAAGCTGCTCGCCGCGCGCGCCGCCTGGGCCGCAGCCGACAACGCGCTCCAGATCCACGGCGGCAACGGCTTTGCGCTGGAATATCCGGTGAGCCGCGTGTTGTGCGACGCCCGCATCCTGTCGATCTTCGAGGGCGCCGCCGAGATACAGGCCCACGTCATCGCCCGGCGCCTGCTCGAAGGCTAGCCCTAGCACTAAAGACGTGTCGCTTTGCTCCACGCCTCCGGCGATATATTGCCATGCTATGGTCGCCGTATTTGCCAGAAGACGCCATAAATTTTGCAAACTGGAGGAGACGCATGAGTAACGTGAAAGTGGTGGTTGCCGCGCTGGCCGCGCTCGCCCTGGGGATCGGTTCAGCCCACGCCATCGATGTTAGCAAGAAGATCAACGCGCCGGCAGTGCCGCCGAAGGTCTGGGCCATTGCGGGGGATTTCTGCGCCATCAAGGACTGGCACCCGCTGGTCGCCGATTGCAAACAGACCGAGGAGGGTGGCACCACGTTCCGCACCCTTACACTGAAGAACGGCGGCACCATCAAGGAGAAGCTGCTCGAGTCCGACGATACCAGCTATAGCTACGAGATCATCGAAAGCCCGCTACCGGTGAAGAACTACAAGGCGAAGTTTCACGTCGAAGAGGACGAGAGAGACCCGCAGCGCACGACCATCGTCTGGGAAGCGACGTTCGACGCGAACGGCGTCTCGGACGACGACGCCAAGAAGAAGATCAGCGATATCTTCACGAGCGGCCTCAAGTCCATCAAGCAGAAGGTCCTTCCGCCTGAGGGAAGCGACTCAACCGCCCATTGACCGTCGACCGGATCCCCGAGCGGTCGATCCTCATCACCGGCTGCTCATCGGGCATCGGGCTTTGCGCAGCCGAGACCCTGAAGGCGCGCGGCTGGCGCGTGTTTGCCACCGCACGCAAGCCCGAAGATATTGCCCGCCTCAAGGATGAGGTCGGGGTCGAAAGTCTTTACCTCGACTATGCAGAGCCTCAGTCGAACGAAGCCGCGGCGAAGCATGTGCTCGCGGCAACGGATGGGAGGCTCACCGCGCTGTTCAACAATGGCGGCTACGGCCAGCCCGGCGCGCTCGAGGATATCAGGCCGCAAGTGCTTCGCGCCCAGTTCGAGGCGAACGTCTTCGGCTGGCACGATCTCACCCGCCGCGTCATTCCGGCGATGCGCGCGAACGGCGAAGGCCGGATCGTGTTCTGCTCCTCTGTGCTCGGGCTCATCGCGGCACCCTATCGTGGCGCCTACTCGGCCTCAAAATTCGCCGTCGAGGCCCTGGCCGATACGTTGCGCATGGAGCTTTCCGGCTCCGGCATCCATGTGGCGCTGATCGAGCCTGGTCCGATCGCCACCCGCTTCGTCGAGCATGCCATCGAGGCTTACCGGCGAAACGTCGATCTCGACGCCTCGCACCACCGCGACATCTACAAGATCCGTATCGCCCGCATGGAGGAGGGCGGCAAGCAGACCTTCAAGCTCGGGCCCGAGGCCGTGGCCGCCAAGCTCGTGCATGCGTTGGAGAGCAAGCGGCCAAAATTTCGCTACTACGTCACCCTTCCCAGCTACGCCGTGGCCCTGTTACGCAGGATGCTCCCCGCGGGTGCCCTCGACGCCGTAGCCAGGCGGAACTAGAATTCGCCCGCGGCGCCGAACGCTTGTCCTGCCAAAGCGTTACAACCCATGAAAAGCCGCCGGCCAGGGGTCAGCCATGCATACATTGACGGCCTATATCATTCCGTTTGCCCTTGCGGCCGTCGCCACGGTGCTGCTGCTCGGCCTGTGGAACATGATGCGCGGCGGCAGCCCAAACCTCAGCCAGACCTTGATGCGCTGGCGCGTGGTGTTGCAATTCATCGCCCTCTGCCTCGTCATGGCGGCCATCTACTTCTCCGGCAAGTATTGAGTCCGGTGACTGTTCTCTTTCACGAAGGCTTGACCCCCTTTCGCGTCCAGTTAGGCTAGCCGTTACTTCTAAAGGTTGAATCCGCGCGAGCTTGGCGGTGGGTAATGGTCGTTCTCAGCAAGATTTACACGCGCACCGGCGACGACGGGACGACCGCACTTGGCTCAGGCCGGCGCGTGGCGAAATACGACCTCAGAGTCGAATGCTACGGCACGCTCGATGAGACCAACGCCGCAATAGGCCTTGCCCGGCTGCACACGCGATCGGACCAAGCGCTCGATGCCATGCTCGCGCGCATCCAGAACGATCTGTTCGATCTCGGCGCCGAGCTCTGCTACCCGGACGAAAGCAAGGACGCGCGGGGGCGATTGTCGGTGTCGGACGCGCAAGTCGAGCGGCTCGAAAGCGAGATCGACACTCTGAACCGCGAGCTTCAGCCTTTGCGCTCCTTCGTGCTTCCGGGCGGCACGCAAGCGGCCAGCTTCCTGCACCTTGCGCGCACGATCTCGCGCCGCGCCGAGCGGCTCATGGTGGCGCTTGCGGCGCGGCCGAACGAGCCGGTCGGCGGCAGCGCGCTCCGTTACATCAACCGGCTTTCGGATTTTCTGTTCGTCGCGGCACGCTACGCCAACGATAAGGGCATATCCGACGTGCTGTGGGTCCCTGGCCAGAACCGGTAGCGAAGCCCCCAAGCGTGTCACCGTGTTCGTCCCCCTCCATGACACCAATCCGCTAAAGAGCATCGACTATCAGTATGTGACGGTCTCGCTGATCGTCCTCAACATCGCCATCTACCTCATCTTTCAGACCGGCTGGTTCGTGCCGCTCGACGAGGAGAATCTCGCGGCCTTCGCCGCCATCCCGGCCGAGCTCATGGGGCACGGACTTGGCGATGAAACCATCATGTCGCCTTTCCTCGTGCCCGACCGCTTCACGCTTCTCACCTACATGTTCCTGCACGGGAGCTGGATTCATCTCCTCGGCAACATGCTGTTCCTCTGGGTGTTCGGCGACAATGTCGAGGATGCCATGGGCCATCTCCGCTTCGTCATGTTCTATCTGATGTGCGGGATCTTCGCGGCGGTTGTGCATTCCTGGCTCATGCCGGACTCGGAGCTGCCACTGATCGGCGCAAGCGGGGCGGTCGCCGGCATCATCTCGGCCTATCTGATCTTGCACCCAAACGTGAAGGTCTGGGTGCTCGCGTTGTGGCGCATTCCGATCAAGATCACCGCCTATTGGGCGCTCGGCTTTTGGATTCTCGCGCAATTCGCCAACCTCCTCATCGATACCGAGGAGAGTGTCGCCTGGGGGGCGCATATCGGGGGTTTGGCGGCAGGCGCGATCCTGATTCTGTTCATGCGGCGGCGCGGTGTACCGCTGTTCGACCGCACGCGGGGAGGGGCCTGAGAGCCGCTCGAAAAGCCTAGAAACCATTGACTTGCGCGGTTGCCGGCAGTACCGTCCGGGCCATCTCGCACTTGCGAGATAACGTGCTTCGTGTGCGTTCGGGGGGAAACAAAAGCACGTGCGGGAAAGAATAGCCGCATGAAGATTCTCGTTCCTGTGAAGCGTGTCGTCGACTTCAACGTCAAGGTCCGCGTCAAGTCTGACGGCACCGGGGTCGACCTCGCCAACGTCAAGATGTCGATGAACCCGTTCGACGAGATCGCCGTCGAAGAGGCGGTTCGCATCAAGGAGCGCGGGGAGGCAACCGAGGTGGTCGCCGTGTCGATCGGTTCGGTCAAATCGCAAGACACGCTTCGCACCGCGCTCGCCATGGGCGCCGACCGCGCCATTCTGGTGAAGACCGATGCGCTGGTCGAGCCGCTCGGCGTTGCCAAAGTCTTGAAGCGCGTGGTCGAGAACGAGAAGGCCGACCTCGTCATCATGGGCAAGCAGGCGATCGACGACGACGCCAATCAGTCGGGCCAGATGCTGGCCGGTCTGCTCGGCTGGCCGCAAGGAACCTTCGCCTCGAAGGTCGAATTCCCCGACGGCAAGGTGAGAGTGGTGCGCGAGGTCGATGGCGGGCTCGAGACGCTCATACTCTCGCGCCCGGCGGTGATCACAACCGACCTCAGGCTTAACGAGCCGCGTTACGCTTCGCTCCCCAACATCATGAAGGCTAAGAAGAAGCCGATCGACGA
>DASUZQ010000039.1:0-3680 GCA_036376815.1 Methyloceanibacter sp.
ACGGCGAGCACGTCGTTGAGCGGCTCGCGGTCCTCCTGCTTCAGCTGCGGATTGGCGATGGCAAGCAGCAGCATCGCATAAGCGAGCGCGCGCAACAGCGCGCCGCGCCGCGCGCGCCACAGGAGAAGCGCGAACAGCACGACGCCAAGCGCGGCCAGGGCCCAGATCACGGGCCAGGACACGAAGGGGAGGAATTCGATCGACCAACGCATGGCGCTCTACTGACCCAAACGCTCGAGCAGGGCGGGCAAGTGCACCTGGTCGGCCTTGTAGTTGCCAGTGAGCGCGTACATCACGAGATTGACCCCGGCGCGAAAGGCCATCTCGCGCTGCACTTCGCCTCCGGGCACGGTGGCATAGAGCGGACGGTTGCCGTCATCGAGCGCCCAGGCGCTGGCGAAGTCGTTGGAGGTGACGACGATCGAGCTCACCCCATCGGTGCGGCGAGAGCGCTCCGAACGGTCGGCCTCGTTCTCCGGCTCGGCCTCGACCCAGAGCGTGCCGCCGTCCCAGCGGCCCGGGAAGTCGCGCATCAGGTAAAACGACTTGGTGAGCACGTGGTTTTCCGGCACCGGCTCGAGCGGCGGAACGTCGAGTTGGCCGATCAGCCTGGTCAGCGCCTTGCTCTGCGTCCCGCTTCCTGGAAGCGAACGTTCCTGGTCGCGGGTGTCGAAAATGATGAAGCCGCCTTGCTTCATGAAGGCGTCGACCTTGGCGAGCGTCGCGTCGGAGAGCGGCTCGGCGTCCTCGCGCACCGGCCAGTAGAGAACCGGGAAGAAGGCGAGCTCGTCCCTGTCGATGTCGACGCCCATGGGCTCCGCCGGCTCGAGAGCGGTCCGCGCGGTGAGCACCTTGCTCAAGCCGGCAAGGCCCTGGCGGCTTACCTCGTCGATCTGAGCGTCGCCGGTCATCACATAAGCGAGGTGGGTCTTGAGCGAGGCCTTCATGGCAAAATCGTCGGCACTCGTTGCCGGCTGTTGCGTTTCGGCGTTGGCCGGCGTGTTCGGCAGCGGAAGCAAGGCAAGGCCGATGAGCACGGCGGCAGCTACGGCCCCGCGGCGACGGAAGCCAAAACCAATGCTCATGAGCAATACGGCAAGAACGTCGAGGGCGAAGAGTGCTAACACGGCGAGATAGAGCCAGGACTCAAGAGCCACAGGCTTGCGCATGACGTAGCCGCTTGTCTGGCCCACGCCCTCCACGGGCTTGAGCGGGGTGAGCGCGGTCTTGGCGGTGACGACGTTGAAGGCGCGCGTGGCACCCGAGGAGCCGTAGTAGCCAGGCGGATGCTCCGGGCTCGGCTGTGCGGTGTCGATCTGATCGGAGGCGATGGGAGCTGCCCGCGCCGGAGGCGAGCCCAACTGACCGTAGCCGTCGAGGGTCTGGATGGGCGGCAACGCGCTTGCCGAGACGAGGTTCGGGCTTGCGCTCTTGGCCTCCGCGGTCGCGGCCTGCGCTTGATCGCCTGAGCTCACATCGACCTTGCTTGGGCCCATGTTGACGGTGCGGCGAAGCATTTCGACGAACAGGCCCGACAGCGGCAGGTTCGACCAATCGGAATTTGCGGTGACGTGGAACAGCACGATCCAACCTTCGCCGTTGCGCGATGCGGTGACGAGGGGCGTGCCGTCGGCGAGCCTCGCCCACACTTGCGACTCGGTGGCCACGGTGGGGTCGGCGAGCACCTGGCGGTTCACCTTGACGTCGTCCGGCACGGCAAGCCCGCGGAAGGGACTGGAAGGTTCAAAGGCAGCGAGGGGCTGCGGCGTGCTCCAGGACAACGATCCACCAAGCGACCGGCCGCCGCGGCGGAGCGCGACAGGAAGCAGCTCATCTCCACCCTGCTCAAGACGCGGGCCGGCAAAGCGGATGAGCACGCCGCCGGCTTTGAGCCAGCCTTCGAGCTCTTCTTCGGTTCCCGGAACGAGCTTGCCGATATCGGCAAGCACGATGGTCGAGACCTTGTCGTCGATCAGCTCATGCACGCCGGTGGAGACATTTCCCTCGGCCGGAGTCACCACGTCGGCATAGGGCGAAAGCGCGCGCTGCACATAATAGAGGGGAGAGAGCAAGGGCTGCGCGGCCTCCCGGGATTCGCCTGAGATGATCCCGACCCGGTGCCACTCAGAGCGCGCATCGAGCAGATAGACTGCGCCCGCTGAGCGCTCGCCGCCAATCTCGATGCGGGCGACCTGGTTGCGGATCTCGAGCGGCAGGTCGAATTGCGCCTTGGTCTCTCGCGCTCCCCGCGGCAGCGTGAAGGACACTTCGCCGAGCGGCTCGCCGCGGCCGGTGACGGCCCTGACCACGCCGGCGCGCGGGCCTTCGGCGCCGCTCAAGATCCTGGCAGTGAGGCCGCTCCGCTCGCCGGCGGTCTGGTCGAGCGCAAGCGCCGCATCGTCTCGGTCAGGGCGGAGCATCAAGACGCTGCCCGCCGAGCCGGCAAGCTTGGCTAGACTGTCGGCGAAGGACCGGCCTTCGCCGTAGTCGAGACCGTCGGAAAGCCAGACAACGCTATAGTCCGTCTTGCCGCCAAGCTCGCGCGCAAGAGTCGCTGCAAGCGCCTTGCGGTCAGGTGCGTAGGGCTGTGGCGCCAGTCCGGCAGCGCGCTCACGCGCCTGTTCGGCAGCGATCGGCCCAATGAGCGGGTCGCCGGGTGCGGACGGCGCCAGCACCACGGTCCGGCCGTCACGCATGGCACGGTCGATTGCCGCGTCGATCACCTCGCGCCGCTCAGGCCAATGGGCGGCAGAAGCCCAGCCATTGTCGACGACGAGCAACAGCGGACCGGTTCCGGCAAAGCTCTCGCGGTCAGGATTGAGCACCGGGCGGGCGAGCGCGAGCACGATGAGGCCTGCAAGCAACATGCGAAGCGCCGTAAGCCACCAGGGGCTGTGGGCAGGGGTCTCCTCGGTCGATTTCAAGTCCTTCAACAGCCGCGTCGGCGGGAACACCACATGCTGCGGCGTCGGCGGTGTCAGCCGCAACAGCCACCAGATCGCGGGAAGAGCCGCAAGACCAAGCAGCATCCAGGGCTGCAGGAACCCGATGGCGCCTAAGCTCATCACGATTGCGACCTCGCCTCGGTTGCGCCGGCAGCGAGAGGTGTCGACGGACGAAAGCGATAGTCGCGCTCAAGGCCGGCCAGGCGATTGTGGATGGCGAGCACCACCTCCTCGGCCGGCCTGTCGGTATGGTGGAGAAGGAACGACCAGCTCAAGCGCTTTGCCTCGGCGATAAGCGCGTTGCGGTGGCTTGTGAGCCGCTCCTGATAGCGTTCGCGCAAATTTTCGGCGCGTCCGGCGATCACGCGGTCCCGGCCTTCGCTTGCGGAGAATTCGGTGCGGCCCTCGTAAGGCAGACTCTCCTCGGCGGGATCGAGGATTTGCACGAGATGGCCGCGCACGCCTTGCGCCGCTATCGCTTCGATACGCTTGGCCGTCTCCTCCACGGGCTCGAGGAAATCGCTGAACAGGAGACATTCGGAGAAGCGGCTCAGTCTGGCCGGCGGCGGCAGGCTTGTCGCCTTGCCGGCATCGCCGACCAGAACCTCGGCGACACGGCGCGCGGCGCTGCGGCCGGTGTAAGGCCTGCTGCCGAGCACGCCGACGCGCTCGCCGGCACGGGCAAGAAGCTCGCTAAGCGCAAGCGAGAGCACCACGGCGCGGCTTTCCTTGGTG
>DASUZQ010000040.1:0-4188 GCA_036376815.1 Methyloceanibacter sp.
GTCCTTCAGATCGAAGAGATCGGTGAAAACCTTCTCTTCCGACAGCACCGACAGCGACAGAGGCGTCACGAACTCGGCGCCACCTTTGGTGAGGATCGCGCGCACCGAACCGCCCCGTTCCTTCAGGCGGCGTACGAGGTCGAGGCTCTTATAGGCGGCGATGCCGCCGCCGACGATGAGCAGGATGCGCTTGCCTTCCACTCGCTTACTCCGCTGTCATGCCCGCGAAAGCGGGCATCCAGTATTCACTACCACTGGGGTTACTGGATTGCCGGGTCAAGCCCGGCAATGACGAAAACTTAGTTACTGCGCCTCAATCAAAACAGGAGCGCCAGAGCGATGGCCGCAAGCGCTATTGCGCCCACCCAGATGCCGATGCGGGTTGCCCGGTTCTTCCGGCTTTGCGCCTCGGCGAGCCGCTCAACGGTATGGTCGTCGAGCCGTAGCCCCTCCTCGACGAAGGCCGAGAAGGCGTCGGCCGTGCGCTCGGCCTGGCCAAGCAGCTTCGGGATGTCGGTCACGAACTTGCCGACGGACACCGCGCCTTCGGCGGCGGCTTCGAATTGCGCCTCGGGGCCGAACTGACTCTGCATCCAATCCTTCACCACCGGCTCGGCCACCACCCACATATTCAGCTCTGGGTCGAGGCTCCTCCCCACGCCTTCCACCACCACCATGGTCTTTTGCAGGAGCAGCAGCTCGGGCCGCGTCTGCATGTCGAACACTTCGGTGTATTGGAACAGCTGGCCCAAAAGCTGCGCCATGGAAATCTCGCTTGCCGGGCGGTCCATGATCGGCTCGCCGATGGCGCGCAAGGCTTGCGCGAACTGCTCGACGGAATGGCGTCGCGGCACATAGCCTGCCTCGAAATGCACCTCGGCCACGCGCCGGTAGTTGCGCGTGATGAAGCCGTGCAGGATCTCGGCGAGGAAGCGCCGCTCTTTCAGCCCAAGCCGCCCCATGATGCCGAAATCGACGGCGACGATGCGGCCTTGATCGTCGATGAACAGATTCCCAGGATGCAGGTCGGCGTGAAAGAAGCCGTCGCGCATGGCGTGGCGGAGGAAGGTCCGCATCAGCCGCGCGCCGAGCGCCTTCAGGTCATGGCCTTGTGCGCGCAGAGTGTCGTGATCGGAGATCGGAACGCCGTCGATCCATTCGAGGGTCAGCACGCGCCGCGCGCTCCGGCTCCAATCGACGTTCGGCACGCGAAAGCCTTCGTCGTTCCTGGAGTTCTCGGCCATCTCAGAGATGGCGGCGGCCTCCATGCGCAGATCCATCTCGATGGCGACGGATTTCGCCAGCGTCTCCACCACGGCCTGGGGGCGAAGCCGGCGCGATGGCGGATGGAACCGCTCGATCATGCGCGCGGCGAAAAAATAGGAGTCGAGGTCCTTGTTGAAGCGCTGCTCGATGCCTGGGCGCAGCACCTTGACGGCGACTGGCTTCAGCGCGCCGCTCGGCTCGCGCACGGAGGCCTTGTGCACCTGGGCGATCGAGGCTGCGGCGACCGGAGGCCCGAACTCGGCGAACAGCGTGTCGATGGGCGCTTCAAGCGCGTCTTCGACCGCCTCTCGCGCCTCGTCTTGCGAGAAGGGCGGCAGGCGGTCCTGCAGGGTGGAGAGATCGGCGGCGAGCTCGCGGCCGATGATGTCGTCGCGGGTGGCGAGGAACTGGCCGAGCTTGATGTAGGACGGCCCAAGCGAGGTGAGTGCGGTGGACAGCCGCGCCTCGTTGGCCACGTCATGGCCTGTCCCATTTGCCTTCTCTTTGCGGAGCGGCGCGGTCAAGCGGCCGAAGAGCGCGAGGGGCGGCGGCAGGCGCAGCTCGTCGGGAAGCACGCGGGCGCCCGACCAGGCAATGACAGCCCCTGCCTTCGTCAGCCGCACCATGTTGGCAATTGCGTTCATTGTCTCAGAGCCGCCAGGCTGAGTGGATCGCCGCAATCCCGCCGGTGAGGTTGCGGTAGCGCACCCGCTCGAAGCCGGCAGTTTCGATCATTCCCATGAAGGATTTCTGATCGGGGAAGCGGCGGATGCTCTCTACCAGGTAACGGTAAGAGGCGGCATCGCCCGCGACAAGGGCGCCAAGCGCCGGAATCGCGTTCATTGAATAGGCATCGTAAAGCGCATCGAGGATCGGCGTCTCGACCGCGGAAAATTCAAGGCACAGGAACCGCCCGCCAGGCTTCAGCACGCGGAAGGCTTCGGCAAGCGCCTCATCGATATGGGTGAGATTGCGCATGCCGAAGGCGATGGTGTAGGCGTCGAAGCTCCTAGCGGGAAACGGCAGGAACTCGGCATTTCCCCGCACGAAGGTGAGCCGCTCCTGCTCTGCCGCCCGCTTGCGACCGACCGCCAGCATCTCCGCGCTGATGTCGCAGATCACCGCCCGCGCCCCGCTCCCCGAGGCCCCGAGGAAGCGGGAGGCGATGTCGCCGGTGCCGCCTGCGACGTCGAGAAGGGCGAAGGACGAAGCGCCCTTTGGCGGGGCAAGCCAGGAGATCAGGTCGTCCTTCCAGAGCCGATGCAGGCCGCCGGACATCAGATCGTTCATCAGGTCGTAGCGGCGCGCGACCCTGGCAAAGACCTCGTTGACGAGCCCCTGCTTCGCCTCCGCCGCCACGGGCGAAAAGCCGAAATTTGCTTCGGACTCTTTGGTGCTCTTCATGCGCTGGACAATAGCGCAAGGCCGGATTTCAAGCTATTGTTGCGCCGCAACGGAATTCCTTTCGCATTGCGGTAGCACTGCATGCCCGAATTACCTGAGGTCGAGACGGTGAGACTAGGCCTTGCGCCGGTCCTGGTCGGCAACAGCTTTGCCAGCGTCGAACAGCGGCGCCATGACTTGCGCTTTCCGCTGCCGAAGCACTTCGCCGAGCGCCTGCAAGGGCGAAAGGTCGATGCGCTCGACCGGCGCGCCAAGTATTTGCTGGCGCGGCTCGACGACGGCGAGGTGCTGGTGATGCATCTCGGCATGACCGGCCGCTTCAGCATCGATCAGGCGAACGGAAAGACGCTCGAGCTCGGCGAGTTTGAAGATGAGCAGAAGCCTGCACCGAAGCACGAGCACATCGTGTTCCATCTCGCCGACGGGACGGCAGTGCGGTACAGCGACACGCGCCGCTTCGGGCTCATGGATCTCATTCCCGGCAAGGCGTTGCCTGCGCATGCGCTGTTCAAGGGGCTCGGCGTCGAGCCTCTAAGTCCGGACTTCACACCGGAATGGCTTGGCAACCGGCTCAAGGGCAAGGCGACGTCGATCAAGGCAGCCCTCGTCGATCAACGCCTGATCGCGGGGCTCGGCAACATCTATGCCTGCGAGGCGCTCTTTCGCGCCGGCATCTCGCCGCCCCGGCTTGCCGGCACGCTCGCGACCAAGACCGGCAAGCCAACGAAAGCGATCGACGCTCTGGTCAAGGCGGTCAAGGCCGTGCTCGGAGAGGCGATCAAGGCCGGCGGCTCGTCGTTGCGCGACTACAAGCGCGCCGACGGCAGGCTCGGGCGCTTTCAGCATTCCTTCAAAGTGTACGGTCGGGAGGGAAAGCCCTGTCGCAAGAAAGGCTGCCGCGGCACCGTGCGCCGCATCGTCCAGAGCGGCCGCTCGACCTTCTACTGTCCAAACTGTCAACGGTAAGGGAACAAGACGCACCATGTTTGCCAATGAACTGACCAGGGAACAAGACATCAAGCCTGCCTCCAAGTACGAGACGATCATCGTCACCACGGAAGGCAAGGTCGGACTCATCACCCTCAATCGCCCGCATGCGCTGAACGCGCTGAACGCGCTTTTGATCAAGGAGCTCAACCTTGCGCTCGACGGCTTCGAGGCCGATCCGGAGATCGGCTGCATCGTCATCACCGGCAGCGACAAGGCGTTCGCCGCCGGCGTCGACATCAAGGAGATGCACAAAAAGACCTTCGTCGAGGCCTATGGCAGCGATTTCATCGCGCCGTTCGACCGCATCTCTTATTGCCGCAAGCCGATCATCGCGGCGGTCGCTGGCTACGCGCTCGGCGGCGGCTGCGAGCTCGCCATGTCCTGCGACATTATTCTTGCCGGCGACAATGCCGTGTTCGGCCAACCCGAGATCAATCTCGGCATCATGCCCGGCGCCGGCGGCACGCAGCGGCTCACCCGCGCCGTCGGCAAGGCCAAGGCCATGGAGCTTTGCCTCACCGGCCGGCG
>DASUZQ010000041.1:0-2301 GCA_036376815.1 Methyloceanibacter sp.
CGATCATTTCGCCGAAGAGGTGGCCCATCTCGACATCAGGCAGAAGCAGCTCGCCGAGCTTCTCGGCTTCCTCACCGAGGCGATCTTCCACAACCATGGCATCACGCGCGAGCGCCTCGCCGCGCTGATGCGCGGCAGCCGCCACGCCAGGTTCTTCGACACGCTCGACCGGTCGAGCGCCTTCAAGCGCATCGCCTTCCTGCAGCCTGAGACCCCTCAGGCCGAGGTCGAGGAGCAGTTCGCCGAGCTCATCTACCGCTGGACCACGCTCAAGAGCCTCGACAGGGAGGTGCAGGATCAAGCGCTCGACCTCGCCGAGCTCTCGGAAGCCGACTTTGAGCATTTTGCCGAATTGCAGCGCCAGGTTGCCAATGCCGGGCTCCGCCACGCCGCCGATGACGCAGGTGACCGGGACAGCGCCAAGCGCTTCCAGGAGACCATCGCGAGGCTGAAAGGCGAGAATATCGGCGGCCAGCGGGGGCGTCGTCCTGACCGGCGCCCGGACCATCGCTAGAACCCCGCAACCGGCACCGATATTGCATTGCGAACGTGATGGAGCGTAACACGCTTCACATGGCTAGAAATTGTGCTTTTGAAGGGCTTTGCGGCCTTGACACATCGCCTTAGTCTCGCCAATTCCATGCCAGGAACTTGATAGGCCGGAGGCGCCGCCAGGGGGTCCATTGGAGAGGGGCTTGACCGCTTCCACGAGGCGTTGGTGGTTTGGGCCATGCGCCGGCCGGCGTTGCGTTCGCTCGATGGGCTTCTCGCCGCGGGCATTCGGGTTCATTGCCCGGCAAAGACATTCGGTCCGGAACGTTGGGTTCCAATCCTTCTGCCCGGAAAGGGCAAGCTTGATTGGGGGGAACGAAGTCGGCCAAGGCTCGACCAGTCAGTCTTAGCGATGCTGGCGGCCAGCCATGGCCCAAGTCATGTTTAATCGTCGATTAACGGTGCGTGCCGCTAATCGTCAGAGGTAATTGCGAACAGGCGCGCCGGAGAGAGCGCGCCTCGGCCACGCGCTTCATCCCGAAAGGGCAAGCGCCTCGGAGTACAATGAATGGCAACCAAGACCGCTGAAGCAGAGGACCAGGAGCAGCCGCAGGCGGAGGCTTCCGATGGTCCGGTGCTGGATATGTCTGATGCCGCGGTCAAGAAGCTGATCAAGACGGCGAAGGCCCGCGGGTTCGTCACCTATGACGAGCTGAACGAAGTTCTTCCCTCCGAGGAAGTCTCCTCCGAGCAGATCGAGGACACCATGTCCATGCTCTCCGACATGGGCATCAACGTCATCGACACCGACGAGGCCGAGGAGCCGGAGGAGGGCGCCGCCAACGCCGAAGCCGCGCCGCGCGTTGTCGCCACGGTCACCCCCATCGCCAAGGTCGAGGCCAAGGCTGAGCCGACCGAGCGCACCGACGATCCGGTGCGCATGTATTTGCGCGAGATGGGCTCGGTCGAGCTTCTCTCCCGCGAGGGCGAGATCGCCATCGCCAAGCGCATCGAGGCCGGCCGCGAGGCCATGATTGCCGGGCTCTGCGAAAGCCCGCTCACCTTCCAGGCCATCATCATCTGGCGCGACGAGCTGAACGAAGGCAAGATTCTGCTCCGCGACATCATCGATCTCGAAGCCACCTATCAGGGTCCTGACGCGAAGCCCGCGCCGTCGCAGCCTCTGCCCGAGGGCATGAATGGCGGCGAGGCGCTTGCCCACGGCGCCAATGGGCAGCACGCGCAACCCGCGCACGGCCAGCCGCAGCCCGCCGCCCGCGATGAGGACGAGGACGGTGAGCGCGTCGCCCAGGAAGAGTTCGACGACGAAGAGGACGATCTTGAGAACTCGCTTTCGCTCGCCGCCATGGAGGCCGAGCTCAAGCCCAAGGTGCTCGAGACCTTCGACCTCGTCGCCACCAACTACAAGAAGCTGCGCAAGCTGCAGGACCAAGAAGTCGAGCGCGCGCTCCGCAACGACACGCTCTCCTCAGGCCAGGAGAAGCGCTACAAGGTCCTGAAGGACGAGATCGTCGCCGAGATCAAGTCGCTGTCGCTCAACAACAACCGCATCGAGAGCCTGGTCGAGACCCTCTACGACATCAACAAGAAGCTGCTCGGCTATGAGGGGCGCCTGCTCCGCCTCGCCGAGAGCTATGGCGTGAAGCGCGAGGACTTCCTCGACGAATATCAGACGAACGAGCTCGACCCCAACTGGCTCCGCCGCGTCGGCCGCCTGAAGAAGAAGGGCTGGTCCGATTTCGTGCACGACGAGCGCGGCCTGATCAAGGACATCCGCGGCGAGATCCA
>DASUZQ010000042.1:0-3321 GCA_036376815.1 Methyloceanibacter sp.
CATCCAGCCCAAGGCCACCGGCGTCCTCGAAGGTCTCGCGACTCACAGCGCGCGTGGCGCTTGCCCCACTCAACAGCGAAATTGCATGACGCCATGATGACAATGTGGAGGGTGGCAGGCGCCCTCTACAGCATTTCCAGCGGCCTGGCGCCGCGAGGCGCCGGAAAGGCGCCGTCGAGCTCGGCGAGATCGGCGTGGGTGGGGGCAAGATCGACCGCCGCCCGGTTCTCGCGCACATGCGCGGCATTCGTGGCCTTGGGGATCACCATCATGTCCTTGTGCCTGACCAGCCAGGCGAGCGCCACTTGTGCGGGCGCCGCCCCGTGGCGCGCGGCAACGCGGGCAAGCGCGCGGTCGCGCAAGATGCGGCCCTGCTCGACGGGCGAATAGGCCATGATGGAAACGCCACGCGCGCGGGCCCACGGGATGAGGTCGGCCTCGATGCCGCGCCGCGCGAGATTGTAGAGCACCTGGTTGGTGGCGACGGCGTCGCCGCCGGGAAGCGGGGCAAGCTCCTCCATGTCGTCGACGTCGAAATTGCTCACGCCCCACGCCTTGATCAGGCCATCGCGCAGAAGGGCCTGAAATCCGGCCAGCGTCTCCTTCAACGGGTATCTCCCGCGCCAGTGCAGGAGATAGAGATCGATTCGGTCGGTGTTGAGCCGCTTCAGGCTCCGCTCGCAGGCGGCGATGGTGCCGGCGGGCGAGGCATTCTGCGGCAGCACCTTGCTCACGATGAACACCTCGTCGCGGCGCCCCTCGATGGCCTCGGCCACGATCCTCTCGGCCTCTCCGTCGCCATACATCTCGGCGGTGTCGATCAGCGTCATGCCGAGGTCGAGGCCGAGCTTGAGCGCGGCGACCTCCTCGGCGCGGCGGCGCGTGCTCTCGCCCATGCGCCAAGTCCCCTGGCCGAGGCGAGGCACGATCTCGCCTCCGGGGAGTTTGAGCGTTGGGATGCTTGACGCCGACATGGGAAGCCTAACGTCGCGGCGCGCGTATTCGTTCAGGTAAGGTCAGCCGCTCGATGCGCTTGGTAAGCGAGGGAGGGGGAGCGCCCTTTGAGAGGCGCCCCTCCTTTGCCGTCTCAGGCCTTCTTCGCTGCGGCGGCCGGTTTGGTCGCAGCGGCGGGTTTGCGTCTCTTCTCTTCGCGCCTTGAGTGGAGCTGGAACGCAAGGACGAGCAGGAGCACGCCGAACACGAGCGCGTAAGCGCCTAGCCACCAGGTCAGCACCACGGCGCCGACCACAGGGGCGATGATCAGCACCACGCCGAAGATGATCGAGGCGATGCCGCCTAGCGCAAGCCACCAGCGCCCGTGGTCGATATTGAGGCGGAAGGCAGCGACCAGCATCAGCGCGCCGGAGACGAGCGCCCAGACGGCGATCAAAAGAACGAAGGCGACCGCGGTGATGCCAGGCCAGAGAAAGGCGATCACGCCGGCGGCGATGTCGACAATGCCTTCGAGGATGAGCAGTCCCCAGCGATCGCCGTTCTGGGCGGCGTTGATAGCGGAATAGATGGCGAGGCCGCCATCGACCAGCATATAGGCTGAGAACAGGAGCACGAGTGCGAGGATCGCGGCGGCTGGCACCAACAGGCAGATCAAGCCGAAGATGATGCCGAAGATGCCCCTCAAGCCCACCACCCACCAACGCTCGGCGAGAACCTCGCTCAACGCGTCGCAGCGCGCTGGGTCGTATTCGAGAATATTCTTCCCGGATGCTGCGGTTGCCATGCTTGCCTCCTTTGGAGAACCGTTTGCCAGGTCCGTCGATCGTGCGAAACGAACAGTTGTTACGCGCGACTCGGTTCGGCGCCATAATGCCGCCAATCAAACGCGCCAAGGCGCTCTTTTTTCCCAATTTCCACATCAGGGAGGGCGCCCGCAATGGCCATTCTTGGCGCCGTTCGAGGGCTAGGCTCAAGACCTGATCTGCGTCATCGCTTCGTCATCGGGCTCGCGAGCCTGAAATAAATCTGCCGGTAGCGCCGGTGCGGGGAGGAGGGAAATCTTCTCCCGCCGATCCTGCACGTCGCGAAATGAAATTCTGCGCACGGCCCAAATGACACGAGGTCGCGCGACACCTTCGCGAGCTTCGAGTCATGCCCTCGTCTTTATTCCGGAGTTTGATTTGGCTTAAGAGCGAGTGAAGGTTGAAGGGGGCGAGATGCGGAAGGCGCTACTCACGGTGTGCGTGGTCGGCGGCGGATTCACCGGCGCAGCGGCTTCCATCGCTTGCCTTGCCCGGATCGACCGGCCGTTCCGCCTCGTCGTGGTCGAGCCGAGCGCCTCGCTCGGGCGCGGCGTCGCCTATGGCGCGCATCATCCCTTGCATCTTCTCAATGTGCGCACCCGCGACCTCTCGGTACGCGCCGGCCAGCCCGGCGACTTTCTCAACTGGGCCTTTCGCCAGCTCGACCAGGGAGAAAATCACGCCGGCCTGCATGACGGGCTCGCCCATACCTTCCTGCCGCGTCAGCTCTTCGGCGAATATGTGCGCGAGCGCTTCTTCGAGGCGGTGGAGGGGAGGGGCGATGTCGAGCTCAAAATCGTCAATGCCGTCGCCACCTCCTGCGCCAAGGAGGGCAACCGTTTCACCCTTCGCTTCGACCGGGCCGAGAAGCTGCAAGCTGATGTCGTTTTGCTCGCCACCGCCTATGGGCTCCCGTCATCGACCCCGACCGGCGCTCTTGCGCCCTTCGACGCTCTCCCACCGGAGCGGATCAACCGTGCCGGCAACATGGTGATCATCGGCTCCGGCCTCACCATGGTCGATGTGCTGCTCGGCGCGCGCCGCGATGGGTTCCAGGGCAAGGTCACGGTGATCTCCAAGCACGGGCAATTGCCGCGACCGCATGCCTCGAAAGGCGTCGTGCCGCGCGAGTCCGGACTTTCCCGCTCGAAGCGGCTGTCGAGCCTGACCACGGCCGTCGCCATCGCCTGCGCCGCGGCGGAGGCGCACCGCACGCCGTGGCAGGCGGTCATCAATAGCGTTCGCTCCTCGCTTCAGGACATCTGGCAAGGCTTGCCCGTCGAGGAGCAAGCGCGCTTCCTGCGCCATGTGCGTCCCCTGTGGGATGCGCATCGCCATCGTCTGCCGCTCGAAGTGCACGGGCGTCTCCAAGCCGAGTTCAACGAGGGGCGCGCGGTGCTGCTGCGCGGCCAGGTCACGAAGGCCGAGCGCGACGGCGAAGGCTTCAGGCTCGTCTTGCGCCGGCGTGGCTCGAAAGAAACGGAGACGCTCGCGACAGACCTTGCCTTCGACTGCACCGGTTACCGGCCCGATCTCGCCTCGCCCTTGATACAAAGCCTGGTTG
>DASUZQ010000043.1:0-3968 GCA_036376815.1 Methyloceanibacter sp.
GAACCGATCCGCGGCGGGGTCGACATCCGCGTCGGCGACACGGTCGTCGTGCAGCGGGCGGGCGACGTCATCCCGAAGGTGCTCGACGTCATCGTCGGGAAACGGCCGGCGGATTCGAAGCCCTATGAATTTCCGCACATCTGCCCGGCCCAGCGCGTGGAGCGGCTTAAGCATTTCGTGTCGCGCAACGCTTTCGACATCGAGGGCTTGGGCGAGAAGCGGATCAAGGAGCTGTACGACGGTCATATTATCCAATCCCCGCCCGATATCTTCACGCTCGCGAAGAGCGAAAAGGGCGCGAAGATTGCCGAGCGCGAAGGTTGGGGTGAGCTTTCCGCGCGCAATCTATTCAACGCCATAGAGGCCCGGCGCGCCGTCAAGCTCGACCGCTTCATCTATGCGCTCGGCATCCCGCATGTCGGCGAGATCACCGGGCGGCTGCTCGCGCGCGCCTATGGCAGCATCGAGGCCTTCCGCGACGCCATGCTTGCCGCGGCCCGCGACCGCGCCGGCGAGGCTTACGCCGAGCTCGACAATATCGAAGGCATCGGCCCGACCGTGGCAGAGGCCATCGCCGATTTCTTCGCCGAACCGCACAATGTCGAGGTGGTCGACGAGCTGTTGGGCGAGGTCAGGCCTGAGCCGCTCGAAGCCATCGACCATGCCTCGCCGATCTCCGGCAAGACCGTGGTGTTCACCGGGACGCTCGAGAAGATGACCCGCCCCGAGGCCAAGGCGCGTGCCGAGCGCCTCGGCGCCAAGGTCGCCGGGTCGGTGTCCAAGAAGACCGATTACGTTGTGGCCGGCCCCGGCGCCGGCTCGAAGCTCAAGGATGCCGAGCGTCTAGGGCTGAAGGTTCTGACCGAGGACGAGTGGCTGGCGCTGATTGGCTTGTGAGTCTTAGGCGACGCGCTTGAGCCAGGTCCGGCGGGCGTGCAGCTCGACCCAGGCCGCGGCCTCGCGCACGTCGCAATCGCCACCGCAAGACGGGCAGGCGAATTGCGGCTTCCGCTTCACTTCGCCGAGCGTCGAATGGACCTCGTGCCCGCAAGAAGGGCATCGCGATTTGGTGGCCACCTGGTTGAGGGCCTGTGAGATGGTCTTCGCCATTCAGCCACAATAGACTGATTCGCGTCCCCCGCCGAACCCCTACCCGTAGCGGAGCTTCATCGCCACGATGGCGAGGGTCAGGACCAGCGTGATGGCGTTGGAAACGATGATCGGCCAGTTGTGAATGAGCACCCCGAACAGCAGCCAGAACGCCACGCCGCTTGCAAACGCCACATACATCACGAGAGAGATGGCCTTGGTCTCGCGGTGCCTGATGATATGCAGCGCCTGGGGCACGAAGGCGGCCGTGGTCAGGATCGCGGCCAGTGCTGAGACCCAGGTTTCCATGAGCGCTCCGTTGATCAGCCGATGCGCGCCGTGGCCACTCGCAGCCAAGTGCGATCAGCGCCCTTGAGCAGACTCTCGATCTGGCGCCGAACCTGCGCGTGATAAGCATTCAGCCAGGCAAGCTCATCACGATTGAGCAATTCGGGATCGATCAGGCGGCGGTCGAACGGCACGAGCGTCAGCGTCTCGAAGCCCAGCATCTCGCGCGTCCCGCCTTTGACCGGTGCCGGCGGCGTCACCAGCACGAGATTTTCCAGCCTGATGCCGTAACTGCCTTCACGGTAAAGCCCAGGCTCGTTTGACAGGATCATGCCGGGCTTGAGCTCGACGCTACCCGTCCGCGAGATGCGCTGCGGCGGCTCGTGCACCGAGAGGTAGCTGCCGACGCCATGTCCCGTGCCGTGATCGAAATCGAGCCCGGCCTGCCAGAGTGGCCGGCGCGCAAAGGGGTCGATGTCTTGCCCGCGGGTGCCTTTCGGGAACCGCGCGGTGGCGACGGCGATGTGTCCCTTCAGCACCAGCGTATAGTGCCGCCGCATCTCGGCGCTCGGCGTGCCGATGGCGACGCTGCGGGTGATGTCGGTGGTGCCGTCGGCATATTGTCCGCCCGAGTCGATGAGGTAGAGCGATCGCGGCTTGAGCTTGAGATTGCTCGCGGTCGTTGGCCGGTAATGGACGACCGCGCCATGCGGGCCTGCCGCGGAAATCGAGTCGAAGCTCAGATCCTTGAGCTCTCCCGTCTCGCGCCGGAACTCTTCGAGCTTCATCGCCGCGCCGATCTCATCGACCCGGCCCGAGGGGGAATTCTCGTCGAGCCAGGCGAGGAAGCGGACGACCGCTGCTCCGTCGCGAAGATGCGCGGCGCGGGCGCCCTCGATCTCGGTCGCGTTCTTGATCGCCTTGGGCAGAATGCAAGGATCGTCGCCGGCCACGATCTTGGCACCGGCGGCTTCGAGGATGTGGGCGAAGCGCGCCGGTGTCGTCTCCGGGTCGAGGCGCACGCGGGCGCCCTTCGCTCCAAGCGCTTTCAGCCGTGCAGTGAGCGCGTCCGGCGGAAGCAGCTCAGCCGTTTCTTTCAGATGGCCCCGCACATTGTCGCCGAGCTTGGCTGGGTCGATAAAGAGCGCCGGCTTGCCGCGCGCCGGCACCAAGGCGAAGGCAAGCGCGAGCGGGGAGTGGGTGATATCGCCGCCGCGGATGTTGAACAGCCAGGCGATAGAATCGAGCAAAGTGAGCAGGACGGCATCGGCCTTCTCGCGCTTCAAGGTCTCCTGCACCTCGGCGATCTTCTCCGAGGCGCTGCGGCCTGCGAGTTCGGGCCCATGCGGGACCACCGGCGCGGAAGAGGGGGCAGGGCGGTCCTGCCACAAAAGGTCGATCGGATTGTCGGCCAGCGGCTGCAAGCGAATGCCGACCTTGCCCAGGCTCTCGGTCAGGCGCTCGATCTCCTTGATGGTGTGGAGGCTCGGGTCGTAGCCGATGGGGCCGCCCTTCGGCAGAGCTGCGGCAAGCCATTTGGAGGCCTTGGCCTCCGGCGTCTGCAGCACGTCGAACAGCGAAGTGTCGGTCTGCGCCCGCGCCTGCAAGGTATAGCGGCCGTCGACGAACAGCGCCGCCGCATTCTCGAGCACGATCGCCGCGCCGGCCGATCCGGTGAAGCCGGTGAGCCAGCGAAGGCGCTCGGCGCAAGGCGGCAGGAACTCGTCTTGATGCTCGTCGCTGTGGGGCACGAGAAAGCCTTTGAGCTTTCGCGATTTGAGCTCGCGCCGGAGCGCTCTCACCCGTTTCGGCACCGCGCCAGGCGAGCTGATCTCTTCGAAGCTTTGAAACATGGTCCCGCCTTGTAAGGCGCGGGGGCGCCGCAATCAATCGGCAGGCACCTTCGACGCACTGCCACGCCGGAGGAGCAAAGTGGTCCATCCATCGAGAAGGATTCGTGAATCGAGCCTGAAGCCGAGGGCGCGGAAGCGAGCCTCGACCTGCCGCGCTTGGGGCTCGAGGATGCCTGAGAGAACGCACATGCCGCCGGGGCGAAGAGCACGGGCGAAAGCCGGAGCAAGCTCGAGCAGAGGACGAAGCAACAGGTTGGCGAAGAGCAGGTCGGCCTTGGCGTAGCGCAACGCCGGATGGGCAAGCCCCTCTGCCTCCACCACGAGGACGTGCGAGCGAGTGCTGTTCCTCCGGGCATTTTCGGCGGCAACGGCGACGGCGACCGGGTCCATGTCGCTTGCAATCACAGGTCCGCCAAGAGCCTTGGCGGCGGCGATGGCGAGGATGCCGGTGCCGGTACCGATATCGAGCACGCGGCGCGGGCGCCCGCGCTTGAGCCGACGATCGAGCGCGATGAGGCAGCCGCGGGTGGTGGCATGATGGGCGGTGCCGAAGGCAAGACCGGCATCGATCTCAAGCGTGAAGCGCCCCGGGGGCACCTTCCCCCTGTCGTGACGGCCATGCACCAGAAAGCGGCCGGCGCGCACCGGCCCCCGCAAGCTTTCTGCCTCGGCCACCCAATTCTTCGGGGGAAGCGGCTCGATTCTGATCTCGCCAAGTTGCGCCTTTGGTGAAGCGGT
>DASUZQ010000044.1:0-7443 GCA_036376815.1 Methyloceanibacter sp.
ACGCTTCTCGGCGCACAGCGTGCCCGAGGTATCCATTAACGCCGCGACGACGCCCCGCCGGATTAACCGCGCAGCGTGACGATGGCGAGGCGGCCATCAGTGTGCCAGGGATCGCCGCCGCCATTCTTGCCCTTAAGCTCGGCGTGAAAGCCGTCCATCCAAGCGACCAACTGCACGACGCCTGCCTGGTGCAGCTCGGCGACCAGCCGGTCGCGCTCGGCATCGACGTCCGGCGCGATGTGATGGGTGACCTGTCCGGTGGTGTGGCTTAGCCCCACGCTTTTGTCGAAGGTCGCAGCGCCGAACCAGGCCGGGCGGTCCTGATACAATTCATCCCAGCGCCAGAAGCGCACATGATGCCGCTTGCCCGGGCCGCCGGGCATCGGCTGCTCGAAGGCGAGATCCTGCTTGCGGCCGAACAGGAACAGATTGCTCACCGGCGCATCGTCGTCTGGGCGGCGGAGCACGGTGTCGGCGGCAATGCGCATGCTGCTTGCCACGGTGATCGGGTTCGCCGGGTACCAGCCTGCCGCCTTCATGGCGCGCACGAGGTCGGCCTCGTCACCGGCGAGGCCGATATTGATCGGATCGCCGGGGTGTCCGTCTCCGGTCTTGGTGACGCGATCGACCCGGGTAAGAGGGGGATGGCGGCGGTAATAGATCGCCCAGAGCCGCGGCACGATGAGGTAGGCGGCGACGGCCCAAGCGAGCGTGATCAGGACAAGGGCCTTGGTGTCGGGCAGATGCAAGGTTGCTATCCCGCGTTCCACGGCGCCGGCTGGATGCCGAGCTCGTCGAGAAACTCAAGCCAGAGGCCGAAATAGAGGAATGAGGCGATCAGCGCGAGAAGGGCCGCGAGGATGAGGAGGCGACCTGTTTTGGCGAGGAGATAGGCGGGGAGACTGAAGGGCAGGAAGATGAACATGAAGGCGATGCTGGAGCCCACCATCTCCATGCCGTCGCCCGTTGGGTTGGCGTGCTGGAACAGAAAAACGGTAAAGAACAGGATGAACAGGCTGTGGACAGCGACAGCGAAGAGGACGCTGGTCCGCAAATGCCTGTCTCCTTGAGAGAGTTCTCGCATCAGGCGGGCTTGCCGGCAGGCTTGGCAGCAGGCTTCGCCGAGGCCGGCGAAGCAGCGTGGCGCTTCTCGGCGAGCTTCACCGCGTAGATCGACAGCTCGTAAAGCGCGATGGTGGGGAGCGCGAGCGAAATCTGGCTCAACGGGTCCGGAGGCGTGAGCACGGCGGCCACGATGAAGGCAATGAGAATGGCGATGCGGCGCTTGGCCTTGAGCTGTGCCGCGGTGATCAGCCCGGCGCGGGCAAGCAGCGTCAGCAGTACCGGCAACTGGAAGCAGATGCCGAAGGCAAGGATCAGCGTCATGATCAAAGAGAGATATTCGCTCACCCGCGCGGTGAGCTGGATATGCACCTGGTTGTCGCCGGACTGCTGCATCGACAGGAAGAAGGTCATGGCGAGCGGCATGACCACGAAATAGACGAGCGAGGCGCCGAGCAGGAACAGGATCGGTGTTGCGGCCAGGAACGGCAGGAAGGCCTTCCGCTCGCTGCGATAAAGCCCGGGTGCAACGAACATGTAGATTTGCGAGGCGATCACCGGGAAGGCGATGAAGACGGCGCCGAACAGCGCGAGCTTCATCTCGGTGAAGAAGAACTCCTGCGGCGCGGTGTAGATCATCTCGATCGGCGTATCGACGCCGGCCGCGAGCCGGTAGGGCCAGAGCAGGAGATTGTAGAGGGGCCGCGAGAAATAGAAGCAGACGGCAAACGCGATGGCGATCGCGCCAAGCGACCAGATCAACCTGCGGCGGAGCTCGATGAGATGCTCCATCAACGGCGCCTTGGTGGCGTCGATGTCTTTTTGATCCTGGTCGCTCACGACGCGCCCTCCTCGCGCTTCTTGGCGCGTGGCTTCGGCGTCTTGCTTTGGGCTGCGGCGGTCTTGGCGGGAATCGTCTTGGCCGGGGCGGACTTCTTCGCCCGCGGCTTGGCCTTGGGCTTGGGCGCCGGCAGCGCCGCTTCGGCGGGCGGGCGCGCTGGCTCGACTGGGCTCGGCATCATTAGAGGCTTGTCGACGGTTCCGCGCGGAGTCACATCGGACACCTCCGCATGAAAGTCCTGCATGGCTTTGCGCACTTCGTCGATCTCGCTGTCGCGCACCGCCTCCTCGAACTGGCGCTGGAAGTCGGCGGCCATGTGCCTGACCTTGCCGAGGTAATGGCCGAAGGTGCGCATCAGCCGCGGCAGCTCCTTGGGGCCGACCACGATGATCGCCACCACGCCAATGACCAGGAGCTCAGACCAACCGATGTCGAACATGGGCGCTAATTTCGCCGGAAGTGTCGCATTGTCTTGACCGCCCGCGAGCCCTCAGCGCAAGGGCAAGGAGCTAGCCCGCCTTCGGCGTCCGCGGCGTCTTGGCGCGGGGCGCGGCCTTCGCCTTGGCGGCGGGTCTCGCCTTGTGCTCGATCACTTTCGGCGCCGGCTCGGGCTCTGGCGCGGGCGCGGGCTCGCCGTCGCCCTCGGCCATCTCCTTCTTGAAACTCTTGATGCCCTTGGCGAGGTCGCCCATCAGGCCCGAAACCTTGCCTGCGCCGAACAGGAGCACGAGCACGAGAATGACGAGAAGCCAGTGCCAGATGCTGCCGAAACCCATGAAAATCTCCCTGCCCCCAGCGAGCCGGTCTGCGAGGCACTATGGCAGCAAAGCGCGGGCGCTCGCAAGCCGCTGGCGTCGCGCGCGCGGGCTGCCTATTTCACGCCATTGAGCCTGTTGCCGTTCTCCTCGAACACCAGCACCGCACCTTCATCGACGCCAATTCCGATCTCGCTGCCGACCTTTGGCGCGTCGCTTTCCCGCACGCGGGCGAAGAGCGGCGCGTCGAGCCCCTGCACCGCCATCTCGACCAGCGCCACATCGCCGAGGAAGCGGAGGTCGAGGATACGCGCTGGGATGCCTTCGCCGGGAGCAAGCAGGCGGACGCCGCGCTGGCGCACGCAGACGATGGCGTCCTCGCCGTCGGCGAGGTTGTCGGCGGGGAAGCTGCCGAGCACCGTCTTAGCGCTGCCGTTCTCGATGTGGGCCGGAACCTCGTTCAAATCGGAGAAGGTGCGCGCGGCGAGAATGTCCTTGGGCGCACGGTAAAGGTCGAGCGCGCGACCGGTCTGCACCACGTGCCCTGCGCGCAACAGCGCCACGCGGTCGCCCATGCGCATGGCTTCCTCGGCGTCGTGGGTGACAACGATGCAGGTCGCACGCGTCTCGTGCAGGATGGCAAGGGTCTCCTCGCGGATCTTCTCCCTGAGGCGCGGATCAAGCCCGGAGAAGGGCTCGTCCATGAGGAGCACAGAGGGCCTGGGCGCGATGGCGCGGGCGAGCGCCACGCGCTGCTGCTCGCCGCCGGAGAGGATGTGCGGATATTCATTGGCGTAATGGGCAAGCCCGACGCGAGCGAGTGCGGCAAGCGCCTCGGCATTCGCTTCGCTACGGGTGAGCGAGCGGAGCCCGAAGGCGACGTTCTGCAGGATGGTCAGATGCGGGAACAGCGCGAAGTCCTGGAACATCAGCCCGACGCCGCGCTTCTCCGGCGGGACGAAGCGATCGGGCCCGGCAACTTCCTGACCGTCGAGCAGGACGCGCCCGGAGGTTGGGCGCTCGACGCCGGCGGCGATCCTGAGCAGCGTAGTCTTGCCGCAGCCTGATGGCCCGAGCAGGCACAGCACCTCGCCGGGGGCCAAGTCGAGAGAGACATGGTCGAGCGCGAGGTTTTCGCCGTAGCGTTTGGAGACATCCTCGAAGGTGAGGCGCGCGGCGAAGGTGACGCGAGCCCTGCCCCGCTCACTTGGCGCGCGTTTCAGGGCACGCGCGGCTCGACCCGCTTTCAAGAACTCAAGCACAAGGCTGATCTACGATGTTGACTCTGGAAGTGCAACCGCGAGCGGTTAGCGCGGTGGCTCGCCCTCGTCGCTTTCGGGGCTCTCATCTTCCTCGCCGAGCTCGTCCTCGAGCGGATCCTCGTCCTCGCGCAGCTCCGGAGCGTCGTCGGGATTGGGCATGGCGAAGCCAGGAGGCAGAGTCGAATCGAGGAGCCCTGCCCCTTTCAGCTCGGACAGGCCCGGCAGGTCCTGAATGGAGTCGAAGCCGAAATGGCCGAGGAACTGCTCGGTGGTGCCGTAGGTCACCGGGCGCCCGGGTGCGCGCCGCCTGCCCCTGAGCTTGATCCAGCCGGTTTCGAGCAGCACGTCGAGGGTGCCTTTCGAGGTGCTGACGCCTCTGATCTCCTCGATCTCGGCGCGGGTGACCGGCTGGTGATAGGCGATGATGGCCAAGGTCTCGAGCGCCGCACGCGACAGGCGGCGCTGCTCGACGGCCTCGCGCTCGAGCAGAAAGGCGAGGTCGGCGGCGGTGCGGAAGGCCCATTTGCCGGCGACGCGCACGAGATTGACGCCGCGCTCGGCATAAAGGGTCTGCAACTCCGTGAGCAGCGAGGCGATGTCCTCGCCTTCAGCGAAGTGCCTCGCAAGCTCGGCCTGGTCGAGCGGCTCCGGCGCCGCAAACAGCAGCGCCTCCAGAATGCGCAGCTTCTCCTGCCTATCCGTCGACGGGCGCGCCATCATGGTCCTGGACGGAAACGGCAAGAGCGATGCGCGGCGGCCCTCCCGCTCCTTGTCCACGGCCTCGATCAGCATTGCCCTCTCCAGATTGTTCGCAGTCATTCATGACCTCATTGTTGTTGTCAGCGCGTCGACGCTGATTCAGGCGTGCGGCGGCGAACCAAAAGTGGCGCGAACACCTTCGCCTGCCGGATTTCGAGCGCTCCCTCCCGTGTCATTTCCAGCGTCGCGGTGAAGCCGCTCGCCAATGCCGTCCTGCGCAGCTCTGGCCCGACCAGGAACTCGGCGAGAAGCTGATCGAGCGGCGCCCAATCGCAAGACACGCCAAGCAGGCGCTCAAGCTCATCGCGCGCCTCCTTCAAAGACCACACCATGCGAGGCCGCACGTGCCAGCTCGTCACCGCCGTGCGCTGCCGCTGCTGGGCATAGGCCTTGAGCAGGTCGTAGAGATTGGCCTGATAGGTGCTCTTGCGGGTGATGCGCAAGGGTTCCGGCATGCCTCTCGCGAACACGTCGCGTCCCAGACGCTTGCGGGTCATGAGCTGCGCCGCGACCTCGCGCATGGCGTCGAGGCGCTTGAGGCGAAAGGCAAGAAGCTGGGCGAGCTCCTCGCCGGTCGGCTCGCCTTCGGCGTCCTGCTCGGCCGGCAGCAGCAGCTTCGACTTGAGAAAGGCAAGCCACGCCGCCATGACCAGGTAGTCGGCGGCGATCTCAAGCCGCAGCTTGCGCGCCTCGGCGATGAAATCGAGATATTGCTGGGCGAGCGTCAGCACCGAGATCCTGGCGAGATCGACTTTCTGGGTGCGGGCGAGCGCAAGCAAGAGATCGAGCGGCCCCTCAAAGCCCTCGACGTCGACGACCAGAGTCTCGCCAAAGGCCGCGTGGGCCTCACCCTCCGCCTGCTCCCAGTCGGAGAAGTCATCGCGCTCGTCAGGCGCGTCCATGGGATCCTCGGCCGCGTTCATTCCATCCCGCCGCTTGTGTCAACTCACGCGACGCTTCCGCCCGCTTCCCTGACGAGCATGAGCGCCTGATCAACATCAAAGGCTTGCGGCTGGACAAGCTCCGCGATGGCGGCGGCAAACCGTCCGGCGCTGTCGCCCTCGAGCGGCGGTACCACGCGTGCGACCTCGCGCATCTCGTCGAAGTCGCCGCTGCAGTGGAGCGCCACGTCGCAGCCAGCGTCGATGACGGCGACGGCGCGCTCGCCCATCGAGCCGCCAAGCGCCTTCATGCCGATATCGTCGCTCATCACCAAGCCTGTCAGTCCGATCAGCTCACGAATCACTTCACCCATTATAACGGGCGACACGCTTGCCGGTCGCTTCTCATCGAAAGCCGGCAGCAGGACATGTGCGGTCATGGCGAGCGGCGCGTGGCACAGCGCCATGAAGGGCCGGAAATCGACCTCGATCAGCTCCTCGGCCGAGGCATCGATGCGCGGCAACGCCAAATGGCTGTCGGCCCTCGCCCGGCCGTGGCCAGGAACGTGCTTGATCACCGGCAGCACGCCCCCGGCAATGGTGCCCTCGACCACGGCGCGGCCGAGATCGCCGACAACGTCAGGATCGAAGCTGAAAGCCCGGTCGCCGATGATGTCATGGGAGCCGGCTTCAGGCACATCGAGCACTGGCGTGCAATTGACCGTGATGCCGGCGTCGTGCAGATCAGCAGCGGTCAGCCTCGCCCCGGCAAAAGCCGCGGCCCGGGCGCCTTCGGGGTCGTACAGGTAGAGGTCGCCATAGATCCGCGCCGGAGGCATTTGGCGCCAGCGCGGCGGGCGTAGGCGCTGCACGCGCCCGCCCTCCTGGTCGATGAGCACGAGCGCTTCATCGCTCTCCACCGCGTCGCGGAACTGGGCGGCAATAGCGCGCAATTGGGCCAGGGACTGGCAGTTGCGGGCAAACAGGATGAGGCCGCAAGGGCGGGATTCGGCGAACAGCGCACGCTCGTCGTCGTTGAGAGCGGCGCCGGCGCAGCCGGAGATGAAGGCTTTGAACGTCACCACGCCGGGCTAGCCGCCCCGCGAGCCGCGGTCAAGCCGCGGCTCACAGTTCTATTGAGCCGCCATCACCAGGCAATCGGGGTGGCCTTGGCTCTTGAGCTGACCGCACAGCTTGGTTGCGGCCGATTTGTCGACGATCGGGCCGATGCGCAGGCGATACCAGACGCCCTTGGCCCCAAGGTCGGCCTTCTGCACCATGGGCCGGTAGGAGGCGAGAAGCGTCGGATATTTCTGCTGCATGTCGGCGAAGGTGGCGAGCGCCTCGGTCTGATTCTGCTTCGATCCCACCTGGACCACATACTGGCTCGGCTTAGACGGGGCTGGCGCCGCGTCGGCAGTGGCCACTTTCGGCTTCGGCGGAATGGCGGCGACCGGAGCCGGGTCGGCGGCGGGCGCCGCGGCGGGAGGCGGAGCGGCTTCAGCAACCGGAGCCGGTGTCGGGGCTGGGGCGGCCTGTGGCATGGGCATCGCCGGCATGGCGGGCTCGGCAGCGGCCATCTGTTGTTGTGGCGCCGGCACCGGAGCGGCCTGTGCCGGAGCGGCTTGCTGCGGGGCGGCCGGGGCTTCCGGCGGTGGCATGACCGAACCGTCTGGGCGGACGACGAGGGTCTTGACGCGCCGAGGACCGCCGTCGGCGGCATTCGGATCGTCTACCGTCGCCACGGCCGGCGGCTGCATTGGTGCGGCGCCTGGAGCAGCGCCGGGCATCGCCGGCATGGCAAGCTCTTCCTGCCGCGGCACGATGCGCTCGGCCTCGGGCTGATCTCCGTTCTGCAGGCGCTCGTATATCAGCTTGTTCTT
>DASUZQ010000045.1:0-2192 GCA_036376815.1 Methyloceanibacter sp.
TCGGCACCTCGCGTACCTAAGTCGAGGCGGCGATAAGTACTCGCCTGACGTCCGCTTTGGGTCATTAGCGGACGCCGGATCGGGGATGTCCGCTTTACTCCCAATAGCGGACATGCTCAGCGTCGAAATTGATGTCTGTTAAGTGCCACAAGCAGACATTGCCGCCGCTCCGAATGCGGCCCGTGACGCACCCGGGTTCTTGCCTAAATTTCGAGCTTCGGAGACCTTCAAGCATGATCAAAGGCTCCGCGACCGAATCTCCGGCGACCCCCTGGTGGCTACCGTCGTTCACCGGGCTTTTTCTCGGCTTCCTTTTTTTCGTCCTGACGTTCACGCCTTCATTGGTGCCGCGGCCTCCGATTTTTCAGGGTCTCGTCGGCGGTTTAGCGTTTTTCATCGGCTATGCCGTCGGGCATGGCAGCGTGGTGCTGTGGCGCTATCTCGAGATGCCGGAAGTGCCGCGGCCTTGGTGGCCAGCAACAAACATCGTGCTGGCGCTTGTCTGCGTGATCGCCGCTGCCATCTACATTCCGCAAGCCACCGCCTGGCAGGACGAAGTTCGCGGCCGCCTCAACATGCAGGCGGCGGAGCCCGCGAGCCTCCTGCTCGTGGTCTTGATCGCGGCTGTCGTCGCGATTCTGCTGATGCTTCTCGCGCGCTTATTGATAGGCGGGATCCGCGCCGCATCGGCCGCCGTCTATCGGTGGGTGCCAAGAAGGATCGCCGCGCTCCTCGGTGCCGTGATCTTCACGGTGCTATTGGTGGTCGTGGTGAACGGCACACTGGTCAGCGCCACCATAAGTGCGATCGACCGCGCCCAGGCACTAGTGGACGTCACTAATCCACCGGGCGCATCCGTGCCGACCGAGGCCACGAGATCCGGCGGTCCCAACTCTCAGATCGCGTGGCAGGATCTCGGCCGAGCCGGTAAGCGCTTCGTCACCGAGGGACCGAGGAAAGCGGATATTGACTCGTTTACCGGCCAGACGGCGCTCGAGCCGATACGGGTCTATGCCGGGCTGCGCACGGCCGGTTCGCCTGAGGAGCAAGCGCAAGCGGCACTCGCCGATCTGATCAAGATGGGCGCTTTCTCCCGCTCCATATTGGTTATCGCGACGCCGACGGGCACCGGCTGGGTGGACAACAATGGCATTGCGCCGCTGGAAGCCATGCAGAACGGCGACGTCGCGACCGTTGCCGTTCAGTACTCTTATCTGCAAAGCCCCTTGTCGCTGATCCTCGAGCCCGGCCGCTCGCAAAAATCCGCCGCCGCCGTGTTCAGGGTCATCTACCGCTACTGGAAGAGCCTGCCGAAGGACAAACGGCCGAAGCTCTATCTGTTTGGCCTCAGCCTCGGTTCGCTAGGATCGGAATCCTCGCCGCCAGTGCACGCGTGGCTCGGGGCTGCGGTCGATGGCGCCGTCTGGGCGGGCCCGCCCTTTCGCAATCGTATCTGGCGCAGGATCCAGCGCGACCGCGACGAAGGCTCGCCCCCTTGGCGGCCGGTCTTCGAGGGCGGCTCGAATTTCCGTGTGATCGGCCACGGCGACAGCGCCACCAAGGCTCCGTTCGATTGGGGACGGGTGCGGATCGTCTATCTCGTCTATCCCAGCGATGCGATCACCTTCTTCGAAGAGAGCATGTTCCACCGGCAGCCCCAATGGATGGCCCCTCCGAGGGGGGAGGACGTGTCTCCGCTGCTGCAATGGTTCCCGATCGTCACCGCGTTGCAGGTAGGGATCGACATGATGTTTGCCGCGGCCGTGCCACCGGGACACGGGCACGCCTACGCTGTGGGGGACTACATCGAGGCATGGAGAGCCGTCACCGCGCCGGAGAACTGGAGCGACGAAAAGTCTAAGCGTCTCGCTCCCGAGATCGAGTCCGAAGCCGCCCGGCGCGGCGGCTCCTGGTAACGGTCGCCGGGACCACGAGTGTCCGCTTTGGGTCAAAAGCGAAGCTCGGCGAACGGATTCGCGAGGTCTGCTTTAACCCCTAAAATTGAATGCAGCGGCGCTTTCTTGAAGCCAGCCTAAGTCCCTAGCTTTGGCATGGGCAGCTCTGCAGGCTTCAATGAGAAACCGCAGTGTTTCTGCGTCTGGATCGCCTCTCATTACGCTAAAGGCTTCGAGCTTGGGCGCGTTAGGTCCTCGCCGATACGTCACGCAACGTCCGGTTCCTTGCTCGGTGAC
>DASUZQ010000046.1:0-8663 GCA_036376815.1 Methyloceanibacter sp.
AGGAACCGGCTCAACACCCGCACAAGGCGGCTGCGGCCCCTGCCCGCCGGCGCATGAGCCGGCCAAACATAGGAGCACCGCGATAGCAAGGAGCGTGCGCAAGGCGACTGGCGCTCATTCCGCAGGGAGAGGGAAGCCTAACAAGCGAGCGCGGCTACTCCGCGGCGAGCCTCACATATTGGCCATTGGCCACCGGGCAGCGCGCCCACAGCTCCTGCAGAGCTGCGATCAGCGCCGCCATCTGCTCGTCGGTATGCACCGGCGAAGGCGTCAGCCGCATGCGCTCGGTACCGCGCGGCACCGTGGGATAGTTGATCGGCTGCACGTAGATTCCGTAGTGATCGAGCAGCGTGTCGGTGACCGCCTTGCAGTGGACGGGATCGCCGACCATCACCGGAACGATGTGGCTCGGATTGTCCATCACCGGCAGGCCGGCATCGATGAGCTGGGTCTTCAGCGTCAGCACGCGCTCCTGCATGCGCATCCGCTCCACATTGCTCACCTTGAGATGGCGGATGCTGGCGAGCGCGCCGGCGACGATGGCAGGCGCGAGCGAGGTGGTGAAGATGAACCCTGACGCATAAGAGCGGATGGCGTCGCAGCAGGCTTTACTCGCGGCGATGTAACCGCCCATCACGCCGAAGCCCTTGGCCAGCGTGCCGTTGATGATGTCGATGCGGTGCATCACGTTGTCGCGCTCGGCGATGCCGCCGCCGCGCGGGCCGTACAGGCCAACCGCGTGAACCTCGTCGAGATAGGTGAGCGCGTTGTATTTTTCGGCAAGGTCGGCGATCGCCTCGACCGGGGCGATGTGGCCGTCCATCGAATAGACGCTCTCGAACACGATGATCTTCGGCGTGCCGAGGGGATATTTCTTGAGCTTCTCCTCGAGATGCTCGACGTCGTTGTGGCGGAAGATGTGCTTCTCGCCGCCGCCGTGGCGGATGCCCTGGATCATCGAGGCGTGGTTCTTCTCGTCGGAGAAGATCACGAGGCCCGGGATCAGGCGCTGTAGGGTCGAAAGCGTGGCGTCATTGGCGATATAGGCAGAGGTAAAGAGGAGCGCTGCTTCCTTGCCGTGCAGATCGGCAAGCTCGGCTTCGAGCTCGACGTGATAATGGGTGGTGCCTGAGATGTTGCGGGTGCCGCCCGAGCCGGCGCCGACCGTCTCGATCGCTTCATGCATGGCGGCGCGCACGGCAGGGTGCTGGCTCATGCCGAGATAGTCGTTGGAGCACCACACCGTGACGTCGCGGGTGCCTTTGCCGGTGAACTGATCGGCGGTAGGGTAGGCCCCGCAGCGGCGCTTCAGCTCGGCAAAGACGCGGTAACGGCCTTCGCGGTGCAGCGCCTCGAGGTGCTCGCGAAAATAATTGTCGTAGTCCATCATCCTCAACCTGAACTGCTCGGCGACCCGGCTCTTTTGAACCACACCCGTTCACGAAAATATAGTGGCTCGGTTCCCATCTTTTCCTGCCAAAGCGTCGCGCTCTTGCCTGAAATTGCCCAGAATCCCAGCAAATTGCCCATGTTCAGCGCCTCGGCCGGAAAGAGTGTCGGATGCCCTATAACCGGGCTTTTCTGAACGTAAGCAAAACGACGGTTGAGACCCGTTCGTTCGCGAGGTTTTAAGGCCGGAAGCGCAGCGGCCCTTTGACCTATCTCAAAGAGCCGGCGGAATGGTGTCCTCCAAGCCCGCCAACTCGGTCATTGACGGCGGCAGGCTTGGGCTTGAGAAGCTGCTGAGCCCCACTAGAACGGACAGACCTTGGCGCGCAACCGGAACAAAGCTCCAGGCAAGAAGACGCGGCAGAAACCAACTCCGGCGCAACCCGCTCCGGCGCAGGAGGCAGCGAGTGAGGAGCCGCGCGCGGGCGGCACGCCGAGGCGCGTCCTTTGGATTGCGGCCGGCGCTGCCGCAGCCATCGTGCTCGGCGCCGGAGTGCTCTTCGCGCTCTACGGATCGCCGACCAAGTCGCCGGGTGAGGGCGGTCGTTCGGCACAAGCCCTGAGTTTCGTCGGCAGCGAGACTTGCGCTTCATGCCATAGCGGCGAAGCAAACCTTTGGCACGGCTCGCAACACGCGCACGCCATGGCGCACGCCGCCAAGGAAAGCGTGCTCGGCGACTTCAACGATGCGAGCTTCGACTATTTCGGCGTGCACTCCCGCTTCTTCCGCGACGGCGACAAGTTCATGGTCGAGACTGACGGCCCCGACGGCAAGCTCGCGCCGTTTCAGGTGAAATACACGTTCGGGCTTTATCCGTTGCAGCAATATCTCGTCGAGTTCCCCGACGGGCGCATCCAGGCGCTGTCGCTTGCCTGGGACTCGCGCCCCAAGGGCGAAGGCGGGCAGCGCTGGTTCCATCTCTATCCGCATGAAGAGATCACCCACGACGACGTGCTGCATTGGACCAAGCTCAATCAAAATTGGAACTTCATGTGCGCCGAATGCCACTCGACCGGCGTACGCAAGAATTACGACGCTGCCAAGGACCGCTTCGCCACCGACTGGGCCGAGATCAGCGTCGGCTGCGAAGCGTGCCATGGGCAGGGCTCGGCGCATGTCGCCTGGGCGAAGCAGCCTCACAAGGACAACGACCCTGACAAGGGACTGCTCGTGCGCTTCGACGAGCGCGCCGGCGTGACTTGGGGGCGCGATGCGAAGACCGGCTTTCCGGTGCGCAGCGCTTCGCCTGCTGAGTTGCGCAAGGAGGTCGAGACTTGCGGGCTTTGCCATGCCCGGCGGGGCCAGCTCGCGGAAGGGTGGGTGCCGGGGCGGCCGCTCTCCGACACGCATCTCGTGGCGGTGGTGTCGCAAGGGCTCTACCAGGCTGACGGGCAGATGCTCGACGAGGTCTATAATTACGGCTCGTTCAAGCAGAGCAAGATGTATGCGGCAGGAGTGACCTGCAGCGACTGCCACGATCCGCACAGTGCCAAGCTGAAGTTCTCAGGCGATCAGGTCTGCCTGCAATGTCACGCCGATACGTACGCCAAGCCTGCGCATACCCATCACGAGGGGGTCAACCCGGCGCTCACTTGCGTCGCCTGCCACATGCCAGAGCGCACCTTCATGGTGATCGACAAGCGGCACGATCACAGCTTCCGTGTTCCCCGCCCTGACCTCACGGACAAGTACGAGACGAGCAACGCCTGCAACGATTGCCATAAGGATAAGTCGGCCTCATGGGCAGCCGCTGCGATCGAAGACTGGTTCGGGCCCGAGCGCGAAGGTTTGCAGAATTATGCTCAGGCGTTCCATGCGGCGTGGCACGACGAGCCCGGCGCTGCGATCCGGCTTGCGGCCGTCGCCGCCGACACCAATACTCCCGCCTTCGCCCGCGCCGGCGCGATCGCCGAGCTTGCCGGCCATGTCTCTCCGGAAACTCTCGACGTGGCGCGCGCGGGCCTCTCCGATGCCGACCCCATGGTGCGCATCGCCGCCCTCGATATGCTCGACAACGTTCCGCCGGACCGGCTCTGGCCGGTGGTTTCGCCGCTTCTGTCCGACCCGGTCCGTGGCGTGCGCATAAAGGCTGTGTCCCTGCTCGCGGGGGTCTCTGACGCTCAACTCTCGGGGACCGATCGCGAGCGGCTGAAGGGCGCGACGCAGGAGTTTCTGGCGGCGCAAGCGTTGAATGCCGATCGGCCGGAGGCGCGAGCGACGCTTGGCGGCTTCTATGCGAGGCAGGGACAGGCGGGCGCGGCGGAGGCAGAGTACAAGGCGGCGCTGCGTCTCAGCCCGGCCTTTGGCCCGGCCGCAGCCAATCTCGCCGACCTCTACCGGCAGCTTGGGCGTGATGCCGAGGCCGAGAGCGTGTTGCGCCAGGCGATCCAAGCCTCGCCAAAGGATGCAGGCCTGCATCACGCGCTGGGCCTCACTCTGGTGCGGCTGAAGCGCCAGGACGAGGCGCTTGCCGAGCTCGCTCGCGCCGCCGAGCTCGAGCCTGACCGCGCTCGCTATGCTTACGTCTATGCCGTGGCGCTCGACGCAAGCGGCCGCCGCGGCGATGCCATCCAGGCTCTCAAGGATAATCTCGCCAGGCATCCTGCGGATCGCGACACGCTGTCGGCGCTCGTCAGCTTCAACCGCGACGCCGGGGATGTCACCGCAGCACTCACCTATGCCGAGCAGCTTGCCAAGATCGAGCCGAATAACGCCGAGCTCAAAAGTTTGATCGAGACGCTGCGAACGCAGGGACAAGGGAAGCAGCAATGAGGCGCTTCCCGGCCTCAGCGGCCTGTCTACCGCTTTAACCGTCTCGGCCTGTCGAGCCCCACCGGAGTTCCCATCACCTTGGCCAGATGCAGAAGGTGCAGCTATAACCTTGACGGATACTCACCGAGAGGAGGGCTTGTCCCTTCGGGTCGAGACAATCAGGCGAGGGTGTCGTCGCAATCATCAGGAGGAACAGCATGGCGGACCAGGCAATTACCAGAGACCAGCTGGCGCAGCTTTTGAACGAGGACCTTTCACGCGAATATCAGGCGATCATCGCCTACGTGGTCTATTCGCAGGTGCTGAAGGGTGCCGAATACATGAACATCGCCGATCAGCTCGAGCAGCACGCCCATCAAGAGCTGCAGCATGCCCTGATCCTTTCGCGGCAGATCGATTATCTCGGCAAGATGCCGAGCGTTACGCCGAAGCCGGTGAAGGTTTCGGAGAAGCCGCGCGACATGCTGAAATTCGATTTGGATAACGAGAATGAAACGATTGTTAACTACCGCGAGCGAATCCGGCAGTGCGAGGCGCTCGGCGAGTTTGCCATGGCCGAGCAAATCCGGGAGATTCTCGTGCAGGAGCAGGATCACCAGATCGATCTTGCCACCGCGCTCGGCGAGGACGTGCCTGATTTGAGCCGTTTGAAGGCGTCCGGCGCGACCAAGCGGAAGCGCTGATTCCAGGGGGGGGTGGATTGAGGGAGCTGCCGCAGGCCCGAAGCCAACCAAGGAGGAAATAGCGATGGTCGCACAAGCCACTTGGATGCCGAGCACCGAATACGGGAAAGTTCACAATCGGGCCGAGCTGCCGGAAAGCGTGTTTGCCTTTCCGCGGCAGCGCAAAGAGCCGCTGACCGACGCGAGCCATGTCAAGAACGCCCTTGCCCGCTTCGACCAGGTCGAGGGACGCCGACCACGAGCTCGCCTTCGCGAATATCAAGAAGGCGGCGCAGTATTACGGCGTCGATGTGAAAGAGAATAGCTGGCGCGAGCTCGGGCGCCGCTAACGAGGAAGCTTTCCGGCCAAGCTCGCCGAGGCGGCAGCCCTTTCGGTGATGGGAGGCACGACCAGCTCGCGCAAGACGGCGTCGATCTCAGGCGGCACCGAGGTGAAGCGGACCGAGAAGCGAGAGCTGCTCCCCGGTACGCTCGCCACCACCTTGCCGTAAAGAGTGCCCGGCAAGTCTTTGCCGTCGGAGCCCAGCAACCGCATTTTCAAATTGCTCAGAGGGGGCACCGGAGTCTCAAGGCGCAGCTCGGCTGATTTGCGGGCGACCTTGGTCAACGCTCCTCTGCGGCTCTCCACCCCGACCTGGCTCGACTCAACCACCTCGTAGCGGAGAGGAATTTCTTCGGGAAGCGTGACGAGCGACTCGCTGGTCTCGGTCAATTGCAGCTTGTACGACCCGCCTATGCCTAAGACCTCGGAAATGGTGATGGGGTGCTCGACCCCCTTCGCCTTCACCTCGATCTGTTGTCCGATCTTGAGGACGCGCCCGGCCTCCTGCCGGGTGGTCTCGGAGATGAGGATCTGGCCGCCTACGGTGCAGGATTGGATGCGCGAGGTGAGGTTCACCTGGCTTCCGACCACGCCGTACTTCATCCGCTCGACCGAGCCGATATTCCCCACGACCACCGGACCGGTATGAATCCCGATGCCCATCTCGAGCTCGGGCAGATCCTCTTTCAGGTTCTGCTGGTTGATCGAGGACATGGCGAGCTGCATCGCGACGGCGCAGGCCACTGCACGCTCCGCATCGTCCTCCTGCCAGACTGGAGCCCCGAACAGAACGAAGATCGCGTCGCCGATGAATTCGTCGATGGTGCCCTGATATTGCTTGATGACCGAGACCATGGTGGAGAGATAGCGATTGAGCAATCCCACCACGCGTTCCGGAGGCAACCGCTCAGACAGCGAGGTGAAGCCGCGCAGGTCGGTCATCATCATGGTGATCTTGCGCTTTTCGCCTCCGGTTTGCAGTCCGGTGGGAGACTCGAGCACCGTGGAGACCACCTCGTCGGTAAGATATTTGCCGAAGGTCTCGCGAATGAACTTGTTACGCAGCTCAACCTGCTGGGCCATGTGCTGTAGTTCGGCCTCGACGCGTTTGCGGTCGGTAACGTCGGCCCAGGAACCGACGATCTCCCGCGGGTTGCCCGCATCGTCATGAGTCACGGTCAAAGTGTCCTGGATCCAGATGTAATGTCCGTCGCGATGGCGAAAACGGTACTCCAAGGCGCCGCCCCCCTGGCGGATGAGCCCGTCCATCTCGGAGAACACTCGGCCAGCATCGTCGGGATGCAGGCGCTTGACCCAGAACTTTTTGTCGTCGCGCATCTCCCACGGCGCATAGCCCATGATCGAATCCAGATTGTCGCTGACGAAGGTACAGGCGTAGTCGCCGGTGACCTGCGTGGTGTAGATGATGGCGGGACTGGCTCCGACCAGAGTCTCCAGGTCGTTCATCACCGCCATACGTTCGCCGAGCGCGTCCTCGGCCTGTTTGCGTCCTGAGATGTCAGCCCAGGACCCGACGATCTCCAAAGGATTGCCCTGCTCGTCCCGCATCACCCTGAAGGTGTCTTGGATCCAGATGTAATGTCCATCGCGATGGCGGAAGCGATATTCGATCGTGCCTCCGCCTTGTTCGATCAGAGGGCCCATCTCCCCGAAGACGCTCTTGGCATCTTCTGGGTGCAGACGGACGGTCCAGAAATCCTTGTCCTCGAGCATCTCCCAGGCGGAGAATCCCATGATGCGGGATACGTTTTCGCTGACGAAGGTGCAGGTGTAGTCACTCGCCTGATTGGTGTAGACGATCGCCGGTGTCACGGTCATGAGGTAGCGCAGCCGCTCGCGCGCGGCCTTCAATTCGGTGGTGCGGTCCTCGACGTGCTTCTCCAACTCGTCATGCGCCCGGCGAAGCTCCTCCTCCTCCTTCTTGCGGGTTCTGAGGTCGGTGGCAAAGCCGACCATGCCGGCCTCCTGGCCGTCCTTGTCGAGGAGCACCGAAGCCGAGATCAGCACCGGAACGCTGTGACCGTCCTTTGTCCTGAGCACGCTTTCAAAACCTGAAGCCGTGCCGCCGCGCTTGCGCATCTCGAGTACAAGCTCTCGCGATCGATCCTCGTTATCGTAGAGCTGCGTGGTGGGGCGGCCAACGACCTCGCTGGCGCGATAGCCCAGCAAGGTCTCGGCGCCCTCGTTGAACAGCACGACATTGCCCAGCTTGTCGGTGGCGATGATGGCGTCGGGAGAGCTCTCGATCAGCCTCGTCAGGTAACGCTTGGTCTCCTGGATCTCGGCATTCGCCTCGAGAGCATGCCGTTCTGCTTCCTTGCGCTCAGTAATCTCGGCCCAGGCGCCGACGAGCTCGAGAGGATGGCCGGCGTCGTCATAGACGACCTTGAAGGTGTCCTGGATCCAAATGTAATGCCCGTCGCGGTGCCGGAACCGATATTCGACGGTTCCGCCGCCGCGCCCGATCAAAGGAAGCATCTCGCCGAACGCTCGCGGAGCGTCATCAGGGTGGAGATGATCGGGCCAGCCCTTGGGGTCTGTGGTCATCTCCTGCGGCCCATATCCCATGATGGCGCGCAGATTCTCGCTGACGAAGGTGCAGGCGTAATCGCCCGACGCCTTGGTGGTGTAGATGATCGCGGGACTGACGGCGAGCAGGTACTGCAGCCGTTGGCGCGTGCCCTTGAGCTCCTTGGCGATTGCCTTGCGTTCGGATTCGAACCCCTCGAGGTCCTTGATCCGCTGGCGGAGGCCTGCGAGCTCGTCGACTAGCTGTTTCTTGGTCTTCTTGTCGTCTTCGCTGGAGGCTGCGGCCGTCGGTGCTGCGCCCGGAGCGGGAACCTCCTGCTTGGGCCTGCCGGTCCGACTATCAGCCTCGTACATAGTCAATGCCTCCTTCGAGGAGGATTGCCAACCGCCGGACACGCCGCTCTTGGGAGAGATCAGCTTGGGCGGTCAGACGCGGGTCTATTCAGCTCAAATCAATACGAATACCCGCTCGTCTGATAAACTGTTTACCGCCATAGTTTATTTGCAGCTGCGCCAACTGTCCCTGTCCTTATTGTAATCTTAGCATGTATCCCACAATCGCACGAGTGGTCTGCGGAAGGGCTACAACCGACAGTTTTGGGTGGAGGAGAGCCTGACCCACGCGGCGGGATATCCTGAGCGGCCCAACCGCAAGCAGATCAACCTCGCCCTGCAGGGCGGCGGGTCGCATGGCGCCTTTGCCTGGGGCGCTCTCGACCGCATCTTGGAAGACGGGCGCATCGGCATCGAGGGAATCGTGGGAACCAGCGCCGGGGCCATGAATGCGGCAGTCGCGGCCTATGGGCTGACGCTTGGCGGCAACGAGGGTGCCCGCCGCGCTTTACGCAGATTCTGGGAGGCGGTAGCCGAGACGGGCGTCTGGTCG
>DASUZQ010000047.1:0-2347 GCA_036376815.1 Methyloceanibacter sp.
TCGGCGACGGTCTGAAAAAAGCCGAGAGCGGCTTCATCATCTCCCCCACTCAGCGCGCGCCGGCCTGCCTGAAAGGCGCTTCCGGACTGCACCGTGGTACACGCAGAAAGAAATGTGCATAACGCAAGTAAAATTAAGAAAGCAGCGCTTTTCATAAAGCCTCCAAAGACTACCTCAGCCGCAACAAGTTAATCTCGTATTCTATTTTAAGAGTCTACAAATCTTGTATCGGGAATAACCGGATTTGTGATGCCAATTTCCTTAGGAAGAAGCGACAGCCAAAATCAGTAATATCCGGGTTGACCATCAGCTTGTTCGCATGATTAGAATAGCGGAGCTTGAGCTCTGTTTGCGCGGCCGCGGTTTAACGACATTAGCAAGGGTCTATCCCTGTAGTCGCGACGCTTTGTTGGCGTTCAACTCACGCGGATCGAATCGGAAGGGAGTAAGTAGATGGACGCAGCAGTGAACCCCAAGTCAGCAGCCGGCGCCACGGCCTGGCACGCCTTGACCGTCGACGATGTGTTAAAGCGACTCACGACCAGCACCGAGAAAGGTCTCGATACTAGCGAAGCTTCGACCCGCCTCCAAAAGTATGGTCCCAACCGGTTGCCGGAAGGCAAGAAGCGCGGGCCGTTCATGCGCTTCCTTGCCCAGCTCAACAACATCCTCGTCTACGTGCTGCTCGGCGCCGGCTTCGTGAAGCTGATGCTCGGCCTGTGGCTCGATGCGGGGATCATCTTCGGGGTCGTGCTCCTCAACGCGCTGCTCGGCTTCATCCAGGAGGGCAAGGCCGAGAAGGCGCTCGACTCGATTCGCAACATGCTCTCTGCCGAGGCCAGGACGACGCGCGCCGGCGAGACCCGCATGATCCCGGCCGAGGAATTGGTGCCGGGGGACGTCGTGCTGCTCGAATCCGGCGACAAGGTGCCGGCCGATCTCCGCCTCGCCGACGCAAAGAACCTGCGCACCGAGGAGGCGGCGCTCACCGGCGAGTCGGTCCCGGCGGAGAAGACCACCGGTCCGGTCGCTGAGAAGTCCACCGTCGGCGACCGCGACAGCATGGCCTTTTCCGGGACCATGGTCGTGTCGGGCCGCGCGACCGGGGTGGTGGTCGCCACCGGGAGCGAGACTGAGCTCGGCCGCATCAACCAGCTGCTCGCCAGCGTCAGCGCGCTCGAGACGCCGCTCCTGCGGCAGATCAAGAAGCTCGGCTATTTGATCACCGCCGCCGTCGGCGTCGTGGGGGTTCTGGTGTTCGCCTACGGCCGCTGGGTAATGGGCATGGAGTTCGTGGAGTTGTTCCAGGCGATCGTCGGCATCGCGGTGTCGCTGATTCCGGAAGGGTTGCCCGCGCTGATCACGATCACTTTGGCGATCGGCGTCCAGCGTATGGCGCAGCGCAACGCGATTATCCGGCGCCTCCCTGCCGTAGAAACCCTGGGCTCGGTGTCGCGGATCTGCTCGGACAAGACCGGCACCTTGACTTTGATGGAGATGATGGTCGTCTCGGCTGCCACGGCCGAATCAGAGTACCAAATCACCGGCAACGGCTACGCACCCGAGGGCGAGGTCAAGCAGAACGGGAAGCCGGCGGACAAGAGCGACCCGGTGCTCGGACTGCTCGGCCGTGTGTCGATGCTCTGCAACGACGCCGAGCTATTTCAGCAGGAAGGGGTATGGAAGGTCGAGGGCGATCCGACGGAGGGAGCGCTTTATCCGCTTGCGACCAAGCTCGGGATGGACAGGCAAGCCGAGCAGAAGGTGTATCCCCGAATCGACGCCATCCCGTTCGAGTCGGAGCACAAGTTCATGGCGACGCTCCACAAGAGCGCCGACGGCAAAGAGATACTGCTGGTCAAGGGTGCGCCCGAGGTCATCCTCGAGAATTGCGACCGGCAGCAGACCCGAGACGGCAAGACCGCACCGCTCGACCGCGAGCGATTCGCGAAGGTCTCGGACAAGCTTGCCGGTCAGGGCGAGCGTGTGCTTGGGCTCGCGTGGCTCGAGGATCCGGGTGTCAAAGCCGGGACCCTCGGTCCGGCGGACCTGCCGAAGAACCTCGTCCTCCTCGGCTTGATCGGCCTGCTCGATCCGCCGCGCAAGGAAGCGATCGAGGCGGTGAAGGAATGCCACGGCGGCGGCATCCGCGTCACGATGATCACTGGCGACCACAAGATCACCGCCGCGGCGATCGCCAAGATGCTCGGCATCGGCGACGGCAAGACCGCGGTTGCCGGTGCGGAAATCGAAGAGATGAACGAGGCGGCGCTGCAGGAAACGGTGCGCGACGTGGACGTGTTCGCGCGCGCCAGCCCCGAGCACAAGCTGCGGCTTGTAAAAGCGA
>DASUZQ010000048.1:0-5633 GCA_036376815.1 Methyloceanibacter sp.
GTGCACGAACGAGAAGGGCGCGCACGGGAGCTTTTGCTGGAACGAGCTCATCACCCACGACCCGTCAGGCGCCAAGAAGTTCTATGGCGAAACCATCGGCTGGACCTTCGACCCCATGCCGATGCAGGACGGCGGCACCTATTGGGTCGCCAAGGAGGGCGACAAGATGGTGGCCGGCATCTTCGAGATGAAAGGGCCGGACTTTGCCGGCGTTCCCGAGAACTGGATGCCCTATCTCGCCGTCGATGATGTTGACGCGCGGGTAAAGAAGGCAACCAAGGCCGGCGCCAGGCTGATGCGGCCGTTGTTCGACATCCCCGGCATCGGCCGCATCGCCATCCTGCGCCAGCCTGGCGGCGCAGGCGTCGGCTGGATGACACCTGCCACCGCTTGAGCGATCGCCTTGCGAGGCGCGGGAGGCAATCGCGCATCCCGCGCCTCTCGTTTTACTCATCGCGCCTCTCGTTTTACTCATGGAGTCGATCATGCAGCACAAAGTCGTATCCCGGGACGAATGGATCGCGGCGCGGAAGGCGCATCTTGCCAACGAAAAGGCCTTCACCAAGGCCCGCGATCGGCTCAGCGCCGAGCGGCGCGCGCTCCCTTGGGTCAAGGTCGAGAAGAATTACCTATTCGACACGCCGGAAGGCAAAAAGAGTCTCGCCGATCTGTTCGATGGGCGGAGCCAACTGATCGTCTATCACTTCATGCTTGGCCCTGATTGGGGCGAAGGTTGCCCGAGCTGCTCCTACCTCGCCGATCATTTCGACGGTGCGGCTTTGCATCTCGCCCATCGCGACGTGACGCTGCTCGCCGTCTCGCGCGCACCCCTCCCCGAGATCGCAGCGTACAAGAAGCGCATGGGCTGGCGGTTCCCATGGGTGTCGTCCTACGGAAACGACTTCAACTACGACTTCCATGTGTCGTTCCGGCGAGAGCACAAAGAGGGCGAGGTCTACTACAATTACGAGATGGGCGATTTCGAGTCCGACGAGAAAGGCGTGAGCGTGTTCATCAAGGATGCGTCGGGCGCCATCTTCCACACCTACTCTGCTTACGCGCGCGGTCTCGACATCCTGGTCGGCACTTACAACTTCCTCGACCTCGTGCCCAAAGGCCGCGACGAAGCTGAGCTGCCCTGGAGCATGGCGTGGGTGCGGCGCCATGACGACTACGACGACGTCGAGGCTGCCAGATCCTGTTGCGGCTCGGAAGCGGCAAGCGCGGAAGGGGCTTGATCTTCCTGGCCGGCCATCACCACCACGAAAGCTTGAGGAGTAAGCCATGCAGATCGTCACGCAGAAGATCGCACCGTGCCTGTGGTTCGACAGTGAGGCCGAGGAGGCCGCGAAGTTCTACGTCTCGGTGTTCAAGAACTCCAAGATCAACACGGTTGCCCGCTATCCAGACGAAGGCCAGGAGATCCACGGCAAGCCGGCTGGCTCGGTGATGGTCGTCGATTTCGAGATCGCCGGGCAGAAATTCGTGGCGCTCAACGGCGGCCCGCAATTCACCTTCGACGAGGCGATCTCCTTCCAGGTCTATTGCGAGAGCCAAGACGAGGTTGATTATTTCTGGAGCAGGCTCACCGCGGGCGGCGAGGAAGGCCCCTGCGGCTGGCTCAAGGACAGATACGGCCTATCATGGCAGGTCGTTCCGGTCGCGCTGCTCGAAATGATGCTCGACCGCGACGCGAGCAAGTCGGCGCGGGTGATGGCCGCCTTCATGCAGATGAAGAAGTTCGATATCGAGGCGCTGAAGCGCGCCTACGAAGGCGAAACCGTCTGATCCGCTCGGAAGACGCCAAAAACTAGCCAAGCAATGGTCTCATTCTGAATCGACCGTTGCCCTTGTCCGTAAGTGAACCCTGGAGAGCGCCATGCCCTATGTCGATGGATTTGTGTTGCCGGTGCCGAAGAAGAACGTGCAGGCCTATAAGCGCCTGGCGCAGAAGGCAGGCAAGATCTGGAAGGAATACGGCGCGCTCGAATTTCGCGAATGCGTCGCCGACGACGTGAAAATGGGAAAGCTCACGTCGTTCCCGCGCAGCGTCAAGCTCAAGCCGAGCGAGACGGTGTTCTTCTCCTGGATAGTCTACAAATCGCGGGCGCATCGCAATCGGGTCAATGCCAAGGTGATGAAGGACAAGCGCATCGCCGGCATGGACATGAAGGACATGCCCTTCGACCCGAAGCGCATGATCTACGGAGGGTTCAAGGTGATGGTCGACGCCTAGCCGGCGAGACTGGAGAGCAGCAGGAAGAAGCCGCGCAACAGGCCGATCACCACGGTACCGGCCACGACCAAGCTGAAGGCGCCAACGGCAAATCCGACCAGCACGGCAAGCCCATCCGTCTCCACCATGGCGAGCCCGATGATGCAGATGGCGAAGGCCGGAAGCCAATTGCCGAAGGGGATGGGGAGAGCGAGAACCACGGTCAGCACGAGGAGCGCCAGCCCGATCAAGCGCTCTCCGGTCCAGGGAGAGGAGCACGGTCAAGCGCGGCCGCAACAATTCTTCGGCCCGCTCGAGATAGGGAAGCGCGCGCTGCACGACCGCTTCGAAATTCTGCCGCGACACAGACTGGCGCGCGAGCCAATGCGGAAACCAAGGCTTGTGGCGGCCATAGGTGAGCTGGGCCGCGAGCAGCACGAGTGGCGCGCCGAGGACCGCCGAGAGCAGCGGTATGTTGACCGGGATCAGATTGGGCAAGGCAAAGATGAACAAGAGCACGCCGAAACCGCGATCGCCGAGCGCATCCCGCAAGCTGCCGAGGCTCGCCTCAGGTTTATCGAGGCTCGCCATATATTCGCGCAGCAGCACCGAGGTACGCCGGTTGTTCGCATATGGCTTCGCCGGTCCGCTCTCAGCGCGGGAAGAGGATGGCTCGCCGGTCATCTCCTGCAAGGCGGCACTCGTCCTGTCCAGGCATCGCGGGTCCCCGCGACCTGCCGATCATCTCACATAAGCCAGGACTATGACGATTAGGGGATTCCCTGAACGCTAGCGAGCCGCCTTTAGTCGGCCGGTGAAGCATAGGGCGTAAAACTGCGGCCGGCCGATCGCCCTCGTCATCTCCCTGAAGGCGAAGAAGGGGATGAGGGCGATGAACATGATGAGCGCCGCAGCCAGCCATCCTCCAATCGTTCCGCCGCCGATCACCGGAAAGGACCCGGCCAGGCTCTTGCCATGCCACAGCCCAACGAGAATCTCTGCAACGATGTAGGCGGCAAACAGCAGCGCGGTGAAGGCCACCGCATTGTAGGCGACCGTGTAGACAAGCGGCTGGTTCTTGAATTTGTCGGCAAAGCTAAATCCTTCGGCGAGAAGAATTATCTTTGACAACACCAACGCGTTTATCAGAGCCATGCCATAGAATCTGTAGCTTATGTTCTCGGCGCTCAACACCACCCATGCGTGAAGCGAGAGCAGACCGAAAACGATAAAGAGATAAATGAAAATCCCGACGAAGCTCTTCGCTTCATCGAGGGCCGCGGTTTTCAAATTGCGTTTCGGCGGACTGACGACAACGGTGCTCCCGCTTGCGCGTAAGGATTCGGTGCTCACTGCTTTGCCCCCCAAGAGCCGTCTGATAACGGCAGGATCGACACTAGCCTCCAATTCCGGTCCCAGCAATCAAAGCCTCGGAAAAGCGGCGATCCAGGCCCCCCGCATCAGGCTCAGTTGGTTCCCGGCTCGTCCGGCTTTTCCTGATCCGGCGAGCTCGTCAGATGGAACGCAGGAAAGTCGGATGGCAACGTTGGCGTACTACAGGCCGCGGTCAACAGCACCGAGCCCAAGCACAATAGCTTTGCCGATCCCCCGATGATCGAAACGACGACAGTCCACCTCCCCGAATTGCGTTTCATGCGGCACTCCCTCTTGTCCGCGTGGAGCGCCCCCCAGACCTAATGCATGAGCTTCATCGCGCCCGTGTAGAGCGCCCCTCCGATGACGCAAGGCACAGCAATGTAGATTTGCCCGAGCGCGCTCGCCGCCACGCAGCCGGTGGCGATGGCGATGGAGCCGGCGGTGGCGGCCTTCGACATGCCGGCTTCATTTGTCGCTTGCAGCTTCTGCGCATCCTCGATGGCGCCGAACTGGTCTTTACGGATCTTCTCCGATTCGAAAGCCTCGGCGGCCACGATCACGTCGCGCAAGGGCTGGGCGATTTCCTTCGGCTGATGCTCATATTCGGCGCGGTAGAGACTGAGCAGGTCGCGATTGCGCTCGGCGTAGGAGGCGAGAGTCCATTTGGCGGTGGCTCCGGTCGAGATCTTGTCGACCGCGCTCGGATCGTTTCTCCAGTTGGAGAAGATCTTCTTCAAGGAGAAGTTGCCGTCATTCTTGTTCTTGGACCAGCGCAAGGCCTGCATGATGCGCACCACCGGCTCATATTGCCCGGTGGCGACGTAATAGCCCCACAGCGTATAGACCACGGAAGGCCCGTCGCTGAGATCGATCTCCATCAGCGTCTTGGCCTTGCCTGCGAGGTAGGAGTCGATCAGCGGCTGGCGGAGCGGCATGCGATCTCGGTACTTGGTCAACAGCTCCCGCCAATCTGGTCGGCCGGAATAGGCGATCGCCCTGATCAAGACGGCCTGATCCTTGTCGGGCATGGGCAGCATCTTGCCGACGAGGGCCGGCCCATCCTTCGCGTTGGCGCCGAGCACGCCGGCGATGAAGCCGGTGCAGAACGCCCCCTTCTCCTCATCGGTGAACAGGCCAAGCTCGCGCATGGCGCGCACTGCCGCCGGCACGCGCCACGGCGTCGGATGGGCGTGGTAGTTGTAGACCCAGTCGACCAGGCGCTCTGGCGTGGAAAACGACCCTTCGGAGCGCTGCGGCTGCGTCACCTCTGGCTCGGGCGAAACGAGGACTGGCACCGGCGCCGGGATAGGTTGCGGCGGCGAGGCGTGGGTGATCACCGGCGCATTGGCGGCTGGCAGCGACTCCTCAGGCGGCGCGAGAAGCTGGGGCGACGCCGGCCGCGTCTGCTTCGCGACGGAGCTCGTTTGCGGCAGCTCAGCCTGCGTGGTCTCTGATTGAGCGGCGCATGGGAGTGATAGTCCGAGAGCGCAGGCAAACGCAGCCAAAGCCACGACACGCATCGGTCATCAGCTTCCTGCCCCCCGGCCCCAGCGTGATGACGATCCCTACAGTTAACGCCCGCGGGTTGTGCCCCTCGCGGCAGCTCAAAAAATCCCCAAGTTTCGTGGCTTTTTAAGGGCTGGGGACGTTCACCATTCGGTCTTTTGCGCCGAAATCAGCGGGTGGGCGGCTTCAGGTGGATAGCTCGACCTCGCGCTCAGCTGACGGTTCGAGCGCGGCGAGGCTGGTCGCTGCTTCGTCGCATTGGCGCACGATTTCCGGCACCGCAGTGATCTCCCATAGCGACCCTTGGCAGAGCGGCCCGAGCGCAAACAGGCCGCGGGTCGGCGGCCCGTTCTTGCTCAGAACCCGGCCGTTCGGCTCCACGGCAAGCCCGAGACGATGGGCGTCCTCGCGCACTGCACCTTGAGCAACCAGGCTTTGTATCAAGGGAGAGCTGAGATCGGGCCGGTAACCGGTGCAATCAAAGGCAAGGTCGACGGTCAGCGTCTCGAGCCGCTCGGACCCGCGCGGCCGTACC
>DASUZQ010000049.1:0-2078 GCA_036376815.1 Methyloceanibacter sp.
CTGCTCACCACCGATGGCGAGCTTGCGAGGCACTTGGAGCTGCCGAGCACCGGCTGGTTGCGCCGCTATCGGGTCCGGGCGCACGGCAAGGTCGGCCAAGCCGACCTCGACAAGCTCGCCAAGGGCATGACCATCGACGGCGTGCAGTACGGGCCAGTGGAAGCGAGGATCGATCGCGAGCAAGGGAGCAATGTCTGGCTGACCTTGGGCTTGCGCGAAGGCAAGAACCGCGAGGTGAAGCGGCTCGCCGAAGCGCTCGGCCTCACCGTAAACCGGCTGATCCGCATCTCCTTCGGGCCGTTCGCGCTCGGGGATTTGCCGGTTGGCGGAGTGAGCGAGATCAAGCAGCGCGTGCTCATGGATCAGTTGGGCGCCAAGCTCGCCGCCGAGCTCGGCTTGAGCAGCGAGAACCAAAGGCTGCGAGCGGCGCGGCGGCGATGAGTATCAACCCCCTCTTATGCGCATCGTAGCCGGCAAGTTCAGAGCTCGGCGCATCGATGCGCCGAAGGGTCTCGCCACGCGGCCGACATCCGACCGCGTGCGCCAGGCGCTGTTCAACGTGCTCGAGCACGGCGCGCCGCAATTCGAGTTCGCGAACGCCCGCGTGCTCGACCTGTTCGCAGGCTCGGGCGCGCTCGGGCTCGAGGCAATGTCGCGCGGCGCGCGCTTCTGCCTGTTCGTGGAAGAGAGCGCGGATGCGCGCGCTTCCATCCGCCGCAACGTCGAGGCGCTGTCGCTCACCGGCGTAACCAAAATCTGGCGGCGTGACGCGACCAAGCTCGGCGAGGCGGGTACCATGCAGCCTTTCGACCTCATCTTCCTCGATCCGCCTTACGGCAGGGGTCTTGGGCTAAGGGCGCTTCAATCGGCCGCTGCCGGAGGATGGATCAAGGACGGCGCTATCGCGGTTTTGGAGGATCGAGCCGACGCGGAAATCGAACTTCCGGCGGCGTTTCGGGAGCTCGACGCCCGTGTCTACGGAGAGACTAAAATTGTCGTGATGCGCGCTTTTCCGGCACTCGGTTTGAGCCTGCGCGATGGCCCGAGCCCCGGAGATGTGCTTGAATGACAGTTGTTCCGGGGACTGAGGGTGCCATGAAGCTGTTCAAAGTCCTGGGCTTTGCCTCTCTCCTCGCCGCGATGATCGTTTTCGTCGCACCGGCCGGCGCCTTCACCTCGGGCGGCTGGGAAGGACAAGCCAATCACGACGAAGACGGCACCTTCCGCGATTGCACCATGACCGCGGACTATGCCAACGGCATCACGCTCGCCTTCATCATCAGCCGCGATTTCGGCTGGGGGCTGGTGCTCGCCAACGACAAATGGAATTTGCAGGTGGGAAGCGAGGAGGTCGTGACGCTCGCGGTCGACACGCTCGCTCCAATTCACGGCATCGCCAAGGTGGTCGACGCGCACGGCATTCTGGTGCCGCTCGAAAATGCCGATCCGGTGGTGGAAGCCATGCGCCACGGCCAAACGCTCGCCGTCGTCACGCCGGCCGGCGAAGTGAGCTTCAAGCTTTCCGACACGCGCGACGCGATCGCGGCCTTGGCCAGTTGCGTGAGCGAGAATCTCGCGGCCGACAAGGCCGGAAGCATCGAGGCCAAGGCCCCGCAGGACAGCGAAGACAGCGGCAACAAGCTCTTCACTCCGAGCGAGGCGGCGGCGTTCGCCTCCGACCTGCTCGCCTCAGCCGGCATATCCAATTACGAGATGGAGGATCCGCACGAAACCCCGATGCCGAGTTTCGACGTGGTGTGGAAATACGCGAACGGCATCGTCGCGGCGCTGGTCGGCTACAAGGATATGGGCGCTGCCGATCTCGACGAGGCGGCGAACGAAGTGATGGTGGACGATGCCAAGAATTGCAAAGGCACGTTTGCCTCAGGCAAGAAGGTCAGCGAGCCGGCGGATCAGGTGAGCGTGAAGCGCCTGTACACCTCCTGCCGCTCTACCGGCAAGTCGGTCGAGATCCACTACACTTTAGTGGAGACGGGGAGCGGCCATCTGATCCTGATCGCCCATCTCAATCTTGGCGAGGCCACCGGCGACGTGGCCAATGCCGACAGCGCCTTCCT
>DASUZQ010000050.1:0-3559 GCA_036376815.1 Methyloceanibacter sp.
ATCAAGGCCTCCAATCCTTGCTCGGAATACATGTTTCTCGACGACACCGCCTGCAATCTCGCCTCGCTCAATCTGATGGCGTTCAGAAACGAGGACGGCAGCTTCGACGTAGAGGCCTACGAGCACGCCATCAGGCTGTGGACGGTGGTGCTTGAGATCGCGGTGACCATGGCGCAGTTCCCCTCGCGCCGCATCGCCCAGCTCTCCTACGAGTACCGGACGCTCGGTCTCGGCTACGCCAATATCGGCGGCCTGCTGATGGCCTCAGGCATTCCTTACGACTCTCCCGAAGCGCGATCGCTGTGCGGAGCCCTCTCGGCCATCATGACCGGCGTTTCCTATGCCACGAGCGCCGACATGGCGCGCGAGCTCGGGGCCTTCCCAGGCTTCGAGCAGAACCGCGAGTACATGCTCCGGGTCATGCGCAATCACGCCCGCGCTGCAAGGGGCGAGGCTGAGGGCTACGAGGATCTCAAGACCGCGCCGGTGCCGCTCGACCATGCCTCCTGCCCCGACCCGAAGCTGCTCGCCCGCGCCGTGCATGCCTGGGAGCGCGCCATCGAGCTTGGCCGCCAGCACGGCTACCGTAATGCACAAGCGACAGTGATCGCGCCGACCGGCACCATCGGTCTCGTCATGGACTGCGATACCACCGGCATCGAGCCAGACTTCGCGCTTGTCAAATTCAAGAAGCTCGCCGGCGGCGGCTATTTCAAGATCATCAACCGCATGGTGCCGGAAGGTCTCGCCGCGCTCGGCTATGACGAGGCAGCGATCAAGCGCATCATCGACTATGCCGTCGGCCGCGGCTCGCTCGCCGGCGCTCCCGGCATCAATTACGAGACGCTCGCCGCGCGCGGCTTCACCGCCGAGAAGATCACAGCGGCGGAGAAGGCGGTGGCGACCGCCTTCGATATCAAATTCGCCTTCAACAAATGGACCCTCGGAGAGGCCTTCCTGACCGGCCCGCTCGGGCTGCCGGCTGAGCGCATCGACCAGCCGGATTTCGACCTCCTGACCGAGATCGGCTTCTCCAGGCGGGAGATCGAAGCCGCCAACGAATATGCCTGCGGCGCAATGACGCTCGAAGGCGCGCCGGGGCTCGACCCCAAGCACCTGCCGGTGTTCGACTGCGCCTCGCCGTGCGGCCGCAAGGGCAAGCGCTTCCTCTCGGTGGAAAGCCATATCCACATGATGGCGGCGGCCCAGCCCTTCGTCTCAGGGGCGATCTCCAAGACCATCAACATGCCGAACGAGGCGAGCGTCGAGGACTGCAAGGAGGCCTATCTGCTGTCCTGGCGGCTCGCGCTCAAGGCCAACGCGCTTTATCGCGACGGCTCCAAGCTATCCCAGCCGCTCAACGCCCAGCTTCTGGCCGACGAGGAGGACGAGCAGGAGGAGGTTCTCGCCTCCATCACCGCCGACCAGCCGCAGGCCCAGCGCGCCATGGTCTTGGCCGAACGTCTTACCCAGCGCGTGGCCGAGCTCGAGGAAGAGAAGGCAAGGCTCGAGCGTCACTTGCGCGAAGACCGTCGTGGTCTGCGGGAGAAGCTGCCGGACAGGCGCACCGGCTATATCCAGAAGGCCGTGGTCGGCGGGCATAAGGTCTATCTACATACCGGCGAGTACAAAGACGGGCGCTTGGGCGAAATCTTCCTCGACATGCACAAGGAGGGCGCGGCCTTCCGGTCGCTCATGAACAATTTCGCCATCGCCGTGTCGGTGGGCCTGCAATATGGCGTGCCGCTCGAGGAGTTCGTCGAGGCCTTCACCTTCACCCGCTTCGAGCCTGCCGGCCTCGTGCGCGGCAACGCGGCGATCAAGAACGCCACCTCGATCCTCGACTACATCTTCCGGGAGCTTGCGATCTCCTATTTGGATCGGAAAGAGCTCGCGCACGTCAATCCAAATGAGAATGGCCATACCGGGGTCGGCTCGGGCGAAGACCAGAAGGTCCGCGAAGCTGCCGAGCTTGAGAGCGAGACCAGGGTGTCGCGCGGCTTCGCGCGCAAGCGGGCCGGAGACCAGGACAAGCTGCAATTGGCGAGCCTGAACCGCGTTCCAGCGGCCCGCGTGGCCGGTGCCGGCCCTGCTTTCGAAGCCGAGGCGGGCGCTGCCGAGACCGTTACGGTGACGCAGACCGTCGCCCGCGCCGTAGAGGCCTTGGCCGAGCGGAGCGAGTCCGACCTAATCAGCGAAGCGCGGGTGAAAGGCTACGAAGGCGAAGCCTGTCAGGAGTGCGGAAACTTCACGCTCGTGCGCAACGGCACGTGTCTCAAATGCGATACCTGCGGCTCGACGAGCGGCTGCAGCTAAAGGGAGACACGCTCTTGGCCATGTGCGCCCACGCCGTTACCGCAATCGCGCAGTCCGAATGTCTGCCGCGTCGGAGCCTCTTGCGCGATGCCATCGGCGATCGAATCGTTTGCGCGCAAAATGAAAATGACGCGCCGAATTCTCTCTCGTTGATCGATTTCGTGCGCGAATGGTTACTGCGCGGCGGCTCAAACGAATCAGAAATTGTTTGACATCGCCGCGCGATGCAGTATGCGAAATATTACGATAGGAAAAATTCGGGATCGCGAATCACTCACCGGATGCGACTCGACGTTCTTATCGATGAGCCCTGCGTTAAGACCTATGAAGGAAAGTGCGTGAACAATGCAGAGCTTTTCCTTCGTGCGCGATGCGCGTGTCTCGAATGCGATGCGTGCGAAGCGACGAGTGGATGTAGCTAGAGTGAACTACCAGCCAGCCCGATAGGAGGGATGCACTATGGCAGTAGCAAAGAAGAAGCCTGCAGCGAAGAAGAAGCCCGCGCGCAAGACCGCGGCAGCGAAGAAGTCGACGGCGAAGAAGACGGGCACCGCCCGCCGCAAGACCGCCAAGAGAAAGTAACTGGTGAAGGCGCGGGGGCCACCGGCTCCCGCGCCTGCCCATCGCCGAAGGGCGAGGCTTTAAGGGCCTCGAATATCGGCACAATCCCAAAACCTTAGGACTTCCCCTCGGCCTCGCCTTCAGAGGCTTTGAAGCGCTCTTTGGCGATCAGCTCGGAGAGCGCGCCGTGCACGCGGTCGAGCGCTGTCGTGTCCACCGAGCGCAGCACCACGTAAGTGCCGAGCTTGCTCTTTTCGAAAAACGGATAGGAGCCGATCTGCACATCTTGATGCGCGGCCTGGATTGCTGCGAGGCCCGGCGCCACGTCGCCTTCCGGCGCTTCGATGCGGATCGAGCGGGAGAGCATCGGCCGTCCCTTCTTCAATCGCGGCGCTACGGCATCGAGCATCACCTGCATGATGCGCGGGATGCCGGCCATCACAATCACATTGCCGAGCATGAAGCCGGGCGCCCTGGAGACCGGGTTGTCGACGAGCTCGGCGCCATGAGGGATGCGGGCCATGCGCAGCCTCGCCGGGGTCAGCTCAAGCTGGCTATAACCTTTTTGCATGGCCTCGACCGCTCTTTCGTCGATTTCGACCCCAACCCCGAAGGCCGAGGCGATGGCGTCCGTGGTCACGTCGTCATGGGTCGGGCCGATGCCTCCGGTGGTGAACACATA
>DASUZQ010000051.1:0-5918 GCA_036376815.1 Methyloceanibacter sp.
CGTCAGCGCCGTGTATCAAATCTATCTGCAGCAATGGCTGCAGATCAGGTGGCGGCGCTGGCTGACCACGAAGTATCTCGGCCGCTGGCTCGGCGGCGGCATCCATTACCGCATGCGGCTGAAAGGCGATTCGGCCGACAACCCCGACCAGCGCATCGCCGACGACATCAAGCAGTTCATCAACAACACGCTCGATATCGGCATCTCGCTGCTCGGCTCCATCGTCACGCTGATCTCCTTCGTGGTGATCCTGTGGAACCTGTCGGCCTCGACACCGCTCGTGATCGGCTCGCAGTCGTTCAACATTCCAGGCTACCTTGTGTGGGCGGCGCTGATCTACGCCACGCTCGGCACCTGGGTGACCCATCTCGTCGGCAAGCCGCTGATCAAGCTCAATTTCGACCAGCAGCGCTATGAAGCCGACTTCCGCTTCTCGCTCGTGCGCTTGCGCGAGAATGCCGAGGAAGTGACGCTGCTTTCCGGCGAGCGGGCGGAGAAGGAGCGGCTGCTCGACCGCTTCGGACGCGTGGTCGGCAATTGGTACGGCATCATGCAGCGGACCAAGCGGCTGACCTTCTTGACCGCGGGCTATTCGCAAGTCGCCGTCATCTTCCCCTTCATCGTGGTGAGCCCGCTTTATTTCGCGGGCTCGATGATGCTCGGCGGCTTGATGCAGATCGCCTCGGCCTTCGGCCAGGTGCAGGGCGCGCTTTCCTTCTTCGTCAAGGCATACTCCGACATCGCCGACTGGAAGGCGGTGCTGAACCGGCTTGCCGGCTTCGACGCCTCGATGGACTGGGCCAAGGGCCTCGACAGCGAGGCGCCGCGGGTCCAACTCGTTAGCGACGGCGGCACGGCCATGGCCGCCGATGAGCTCACCGTCAGCCTGCCGACCGGCGAGGAGATCGTGCACGCTTCGGGTCTAGCCATCGGGCCTGCCGAGCGCGTGCTGGTTACCGGCCCGTCGGGGTCGGGCAAGACGAGCCTGTTCAGGGCGCTCGGCGGCGTATGGCCGTTCGGCGCCGGCACTATCCGCATCCCGCAAGGCGCAAAGCTCCTGGTCTTGCCGCAGAAGCCTTATCTGCCGCTCGGGACGCTGCGCGGGGCGCTTGCCTATCCAGGGCCTGACGACGCCTTCACGCCTGACGAGATCGACGAGGTGTTGGACGCGACCGGGCTTTCGCATTTGCGCGCGGCGCTCGACGAGACCGCCTATTGGGCCGACCGCCTCTCCATGGGCGAGCAGCAGAGACTGTCGATCGCGCGTGCGCTTCTCCAAAAGCCGGACTGGCTGTTTCTCGACGAGGCGACCGCCGCGCTCGATGAGCCTGCCGAGGGCATGCTCTACCGGCTGCTGCTCGAGCGCCTGCCTGATGCCGCCATCGTGTCGATCGGCCATCGGTCGAGCCTCGTCGTGTTCCACGAGCGCTTCCTCGCGCTCAAGCCTGACGGCAAAGGCCGCCACCGGCTGACCGCGGTTTCTCCCGACGAAGGCGCTCGCGATGCCGAGGAGATGGGCCTCAGCCTCGTCTGAGGCAGGCCTTCACTCAGCCCCTTTCAGATCGCATTCGCTATCGGACGTGAGCCCGTTCGGAGCGCCCCAGTCATTGGTGGGGAGCTTCGCGTAACGCCCCTCGAACACCTGCTTCACCATGCGGAAGCCGGTCGGCGTCGTGGAACCGCCGGCGTAATCGACGATCCAGAAATAGTCGTAGTTGCTGGTGGGCCAGGTCTCCGGCACGTCCTTCAGCTTGTCGAGCTGCAGCAGCTGGCGAAACGTCACCGCCTCGCCGGAAGATTTTGCCGCGAGCTTGGCATTGGCGACGTGCTTGTGCTCCCACACCATCACCACGGTCTTGCCCTGCCAGGCGGGATTTCCGAGCAGCGCCGCCGCGGCCTCCTGGGTGCGGCGGTCGAGAGCCTTCTCGGAGGTCTCCGTGGCTTTCTGCGGCAGCACGGAGAACATGGTGACCGGCAGATCCCAGGTCGCGGCGGCAGGGGCGGCAAGCTCGAGCGTGTGCAGGGTGATGGCGAGGAAGGCGGCAGGTTCTTCGCCGGCGGCGAACAGCGACTGGGCGGCGTTGCGGCCGAGATAGGTGGCTGCGAGGGCGTCGGCCCGCGCCTGGCCGACGCCGCAAAGCCTCCAGGAGCCTTCCTTCTCGCCGTGGCGCAGAATGATGATGCGCGCAGGCGCGGCGAAGGCCGGGGCAAAGGAGCACCAGCTCAGGAGAACGGCAAGGGCGAGGCGGGCGATCATGGTCAAGGCCCCTACCCTTAGACCGCCTTGGACAGCCGGTCGAGAATGGCGTCGCGCAAGCCAAGCGCGCCATCGGTCCAGCTGGCGCCGCTCGCGGCGAAGAGATGGGCCTGCGACTTCAGGATCAGGCCGTCCTCGAGCACCTTCAAATGATTGGCCTTGAGCGTGGTGCCGGTGCTGGTGATGTCGACGATCAGCTCGGAGGTGCCGGCGGCGGGCGTGCCTTCGGTGGCGCCGACGCTCTCCACGATGCGGTAGCCGGCGACGCCGGCCTTGGCGAAGAAGCGGCGCGTTAGGTTCAGATATTTGGTGGCGACGCGGAGCCGCCTGCCATGCGCCCGGGCGAACTGCGCGGCGACATCCTCGAGGTCTGCCATGCGGGCGACATCGATCCAACAATCCGGCACGGCCACGACGACATCGGCGCGGCCGAAGCCGAGCGGCTTTAGGAATTCCACGCTTGTCTCGACATCGGGAAGAGTCTCGCGGATCAGATCCTCGCCGGTCACGCCCATGTGCACGCGGCCCGACTCGAGCTGATGCACGATCTCGGCAGCGGAAAGAAACGCAACCTCGACGCCGTCGAGGCCCTGCATCACGCCGCTATAGCCGCGCTCGTGTCCCGTCTTGCGCAAAGCGAGGCCGGCCCGTTCGAACAGAGCGGCGGCGTTGTCCTTAAGGCGGCCCTTGGAAGGGACGGCGATTGTGAAGGTTGCGGCCATCACGATTCCCCCTCGATCGCCGCAAGCAGCCGCTCGGTGTGGATGGCGGAGCCCACCGCAGGAACTTCCCTCGGCGCGCCGACAGAGCGGAGCAGCTCGTCATAGCGGCCGCCACCGGCGATCGGACTCGTTCCGTCGCCGCCAGTCTCGATCTGAAACACGAGGCCCGAATAATATTCGAGGTCGCGGCCGAACTCGGTGGCGAAGCTCGCGGCGCCGATGTCGATGCCGCGCGCCTGCAGCAGGTCGAAGCGGCGGGAGAGCATATAGAGCGCGGGCCCAAGGTCGATGCCGGCGCCCTTGGCGATCATGGCGATGCGGTCGATCGCCTCGCGCGGGGACGCTTCTACCGCGAGGTAATAGTCGATGACCGCCGCCACCTCGCGCGGCAGAGGCTCTGAGCGGAGATCGGCGCCGTGGTCGAGCAGGCGCTCGGCGATCTCGCTCAAGCTGCGGTTGCCGGACAAAGGCAGGGCGTTCCGATCAAGATAATCGGCGACCAGCTCCTCGGCGCGGGCCTTATCCTTATCGGCGAGCGTGGCGGCAAGTGCGGCGACCGGGCCGTCACTGTTTGGGGCTTCGCCCTTGGCGAGCCGCGACAAGAGCGCGTGGAAGGCGGGCGGCCGCCAGAAATAGTGACGAAGCTTGAGCCGCCAGCGCTCGGGCAGCGAGAGCGCATCGAGCAGCGCGTAGAAGAGGGCAATGTCCCCGAAGCGGAAGCGGAACTGCTTCAGGCCTGCGCTCTTCACCGCGTCGGCGACAAGCAAAACCACCTCGGCATCGGCGCTGTCGCGGTCGGCAACGCCGAAGCATTCGATGCCGGCCTGGCGGAACTCGCGCGGATGCGTGCCGCTCACGCCCTTCGGCTGAAAGCGGAAGGCGGGGCCGTTGTAGCAATAGCGGGCCGGCGCATCGGCGCGAGGATGACGCTCGAGATAAAGCCGCGACACCGGCACGGTGAGGTCTGGCCTGAGACACAGCTCTTCGCCGGAAAGATCGGTGAAGACGTAGGTGCGGCCTCTGATCACTTCGCCGATCTGATCGAGAAGGACGTCAGCGGGTTGGATGATGGAAGGCGCAACCTGCTCGTAACCGCCGCACCGGAAAGTTTCGAGCAAGGTGGCGGCCTGGGCTTCGAGAGCCTCGAATTTTCGCGCCGATTCCGCGGCCATGGGTCAGGCCTTGTGGCGGGCGAGGACGCCCCTGACCGCCTCGACGAGCTTCTCCTCGGGCACGGCGAACTGGGCTTCGGCCTGCTTCTTGAGATAGTCGTCGCGGTCCTTGATCGAGGTGAGCGTGGCGCCGAGGATGAGGTCCTTGATCTGCACTTCGCCTTTTGCCTTCTCGTCGCCGCCCTGGATGACGACGCAAGGAGACCCACGCTTGTCGGCATATTTCATCTGCGCCTTCATGCCGGACTCGCCAAGATAAAGCTCGGCGCGGATGTTCGCGTTGCGCAAGGCTTGCGCCATTTTCTGATAGTCGGCGACGCGGTCGCGATCGAGCACCAGCACGACGACGGGGCCCTGGACGGTCTCGGCGGGGATCTTGCCGAGGGTCTTCAAGCCGTAAAGCAGGCGAGAGACTCCGATGGAGACTCCGGTGGCAGGGACCTTCTCGCCGGTGAAGCGCTCGACGAGACCGTCATAGCGCCCCCCGCTCACCACCGAGCCGAGGCGGATCGATTGCCCGCGCTCGTCCTTAATGGGCGCGAGCAGCTCAGCCTCGAACACGGGACCGGTGTAATATTCGAGGCCGCGGACAACGGAGGGGTCGATGCGAATGCGATCGCCGTAGTCTGCACTTTCGATTAGCGCCGCGATTGCATGGAGTTCTGACAAACCTTCGGTTCCAATTTGCGATCCGGAAATGCGCGTTTCGATGTTCGCGAGAGTTACGCGGTTGTTGGCGCCCCGTGCACTTGAAACATCCTGCGCACCAGTGAAATTGATAATGGCATCAATCGCGCCGGGACTAAGGTTGGCGCCCTTCGTAAAGTCTCCGCTCTCGTCTTTGCGGCCACGACCCAAAAGTGCCGCCACGCCATCGCTGCCTAGCCGGTCTAACTTGTCGATGGCACGCATCACAGTTAGTCGCTGACTTTGAGATGCCACACCGGCTTGATCAAGCACACCGTCGAGAACTTTGCGGTTGTTGACCTTCACCACATATTGCCCACGCGGGACGCCGAGCGCCTCAAGCGTGTCGGCGGCGAGCATGCAGAGCTCGGCGTCGGCGGCGACGGACGACGCGCCGACCGTGTCGGCATCGAACTGGGTGAATTGGCGGAAGCGGCCGGGGCCCGGCTTCTCGTTCCGCCACACCGGCCCGACCTGATAGCGGCGGAAGGGCTTCGGCAGGTTCTGATAGTTCTCGGCGACGTAGCGGGCGAGCGGCGCGGTCAGATCGTAGCGGAGCGACAGCCACTGCTCGTCGTCGTCCTTGAAGGAGAACACCCCTTCGTTTGGCCGGTCCTGGTCGGGCAGGAACTTGCCGAGCGCATCGGTATATTCGATGGCCGGCGTATCGAGCGGCTCGAAGCCGTAAGCCTCGAACACCTCCCTGGTCTTGGCGAGCATGTCGGCCGTCGCGCGAAGCTCGTTCGCGGACGTGTCGAAAAGGCCCTTCGGCAGGCGGGCCTCGGGGCGGACCGGCTCGTCTTGCTTGCTCATGGGGATGGCTTATGACGAAATGGCTGTTGCCTCGCGGCTTCTAGCCCATAGGGATGCGCCCAGCAAGCGACGCTCCACCGGCCCAGACCAACCTCAGGTGCCTTTTCTTCCCGGCGCGGCCCTTCAGCGAAAATCTTCGCTCGAGATAAGTCGCCAATGCCAGAGACAAAGCCTGCCCGTAGAGGGCACCGGCGGGACAGCCCTGAGCGACTTCTGATGCCCTGAGCAGCATCGCTATATAGCGATCGCGTACCACGATCTGCGGGG
>DASUZQ010000052.1:0-8069 GCA_036376815.1 Methyloceanibacter sp.
CCAACTGGAAGACGCGCGTGGCCGCTCCGGAACCTCAGCCAAACTGTCCACTCTGTCGGCGCCTCGTCTCGTTCAGGGCGACAAATCGAGCAGCCCATCCCGATTGGTTCAACGGCGCGGTTCCGTCCTTCGGCCCCGACAGCGCGCGGCTCCTGATCGTCGGGCTCGCGCCGGGATTGAAGGGCGCCAATCGCACCGGGCGTCCCTTCCTCGGTGACTATGCCGGCGAGCTGCTCTATCGCACTTTGCTCAAGGTTGGGCTCGCCCGCGGGGCTCACGATCCCGCGCACCCGAAGGCGCTCACGCTCACCGATTGCATGATCACCAACGCGGTGCGCTGCGTGCCGCCGGCCAATAAGCCGACCCCGAGCGAGATCGCCCATTGCCGAGATTTCCTGGAGGCGCGGATCGCCGCCCTCCCCGGCTTGCGCGCCATCCTCGCGCTTGGCCGCATCGCCCATGACAGCACGCTCGACGCGCTTCGGCTGAAGCGGCGCGATTATCCCTTTTCCCACGGCGGGCGTCGCGAGCTTCCGACCGGGCACGTGCTCTTCGACAGCTACCACTGCTCGCGCCAGAACACGAACACCGGGAGGCTGACCACGCCCATGTTCGAGGCGGTGCTGAGCGATATCGTAAACGAGCTCTGCGGCGGAAAGCGCCGCTGATAGTGTTGCTGGAGCAAGGCTTCTCGGGCATTCTGGCTTGGGGATGCGGGCACGCCTGCCTTTGAGGAGAGGCTCATGGCCGCGTTGGAGATCTCGCCGACCAAGATCGGCTACGTGATTGTCAAGGCGCGCGAATGCGCGGCCAAGGTCGCCGCCTGGGACGATGGCGCAACCTCAGATCACGATGCCGATTCGATCCTCGAATCCTTCAGCGACGACGCGACGCGAGAGCAGCTCAAGGCTTTCATCCGCGATATGAACGAGGACGAGCAGGCAGGCCTCGTGGCGCTCGCCTGGATCGGCAGAGGCTCCTTCGGGCCTGAGGAGCTCGACGAAGCGCTCGACACCGCGCGCAGCGAGCATGTCAACCGCACCGAGGAATATCTCCTCGGCATGCCCATGCTAGCCGACTATCTCGAGGAAGCGTTGGAGCGGCTCGGCTATTCGATCGAGGACCTCGAGGACGACTCTCTCTAGGACCGGCCAGCGGTTCCGAACCATCGCAACACGTCTCGCGCGTGCGACGCAGGGTCTGGCACCGGATGGAACAACTGTTCGATCGTGCCTGACGAGACGATGAGCGTCTGTCTTTTCAGATAGCTCTCTCCGCCGGTTGCGAAACTGGGCAAGGCCAGGGCGGCAGCCATACGTCCCTCGGCATCGCTCAGGATCGGAAATGGCAGCGCCAAGCGCTCGGCCATTTCGCGCTGCCAGTCCGTCGCCTGACCGCTGAGGCCGAACAGTCTGACATTGAGCGCCGCGAAGTCGCGACTGAGGTCGCGAAAGCCTTCAAGCTCCGGAGTCGAGCCATGGGCGCCAGGGATGTCGTCCCAGTTCGGCGGATTGGGATGACCCGGCCTTCCCGTCCACGGATAGATGATGAGGACGCTTCGGCCAGGAACCTCGGCGAGGCAAAATTCCGCGCCGGTCGTTGCGGGGAGAGACACGCGCGGCAGCGCCACGCCAGGCTTGAGAGGGCTCGGCACCCCCTACCCCTTGTCGCGCATCAGGCGGCCCTTCTGCCGGTCCCAATCGCGCTTCTTCTCGGTCTCGCGCTTGTCGTGCAGCTTCTTGCCCTTGGCGAGGCCGAGCAGCACCTTGGCGATCCCACGCTGGTTGAAATAAAGCTTGAGCGGCACCACCGTCATTCCCTGCCGTTGAATCGCGCCCGTCAGCCGGTCGAGCTCGCGCTTGTGCAGCAGGAGCTTGCGCGGCCGCGTGGGCTCATGCGTGTTGCGCCCGCTTTGCGCATATTCGGCGATATGCGCGTTGATCAGATAGAGCGCGCCGCCGCCTTCGTCCGACGCATAGGCATCGCCGATATTGGCCTTGCCGGCACGCAGCGACTTCACTTCCGAGCCGGTGAGCACGAGGCCAGCCTCGAGCGTGTCCTCGATCGCAAAGTTGAAGCGGGCTTTGCGGTTCTCGGCGACGAGCTTGCCGCTCTCGCGCTTTTGCGCCATCGGCTCGGCCTTGCGGTGCTAAACGAGGAACAGGCCGACTTTGGCAAGCGCTGCGTCGACCTTGGCCTTGGAGCTTGCCGCGAGCGGGGCAAGCGGCAGCCGCGTCTCGCCTGAGCAAAGCCCGAGCTTCTCGGCCGCGTATTTCACCGGGCCTGGATTTGATTCCACGAACAGCGCGTCGTGCAACGGCATGAGTCTGTCCTGCAGCTCGAGCGCGCGCTTGAAATTGCCGCCGAGGCAGGCGAGCTGAAACTCCGAGCAGAGCGAAGGCGCGATATTGGCCGTGACCGAGATGCAGCCCTGCCCACCATGGGCCATGAAGCCGAGCGCGGTCGCATCCTCGCCTGAGAGCTGCACGAACTCCGTGCCCATGGACGCGCGCTGTTGGCTCACCCGCGCCATGTTGGCGGTCGCGTCCTTGACGCCGGCGATGTTCGGAAGCTTGGACAGCCGCGCCATGGTGTCGACCGACATGTCGACGATGCTGCGGCCGGGAATGTTGTAGATGATGATCGGGATGTCGGCCGCGTCGTTGATCGCCTTGTAATGGAGGTAGAGGCCCTCCTGCGTCGGCTTGTTGTAATAGGGGGTGACCACCAGCACGCCGCTGGCGCCCGCGTCCTTGGCGTAGCGGGTGAGTGCCACCGCTTCAGAGGTGCAATTCGACCCGGTGCCGGCGATCACCGGCACGCGGCCGGCGGCAGCCTCGATGCATAGCGCGATGACCCGCTTGTGCTCCTCATGCGACAGCGTCGGTGATTCGCCCGTGGTGCCCACCGGGACAAGACCGTGCGTGCCCTGGTCGATCTGCCATTCGACGAGCCTTTGGTAAGCGCGTGCATCGACCCCGCCGTTCTTGAACGGCGTGATGAGCGCCGTGATCGAGCCTTGGAAGGGCGGCATTGGCACGAGATTTTTGCTCCTAACGGTGAAAGAGTGAGCTTATGGGCTCAAAAAATGACGGCGGGCAACAGGTTTTGGCATTAGGGGGAAAAAGATGAGTCGCCTTGCGGTCCGCGGGGAGGCTTTGCGCTCTTTCGGCAACAATCAGTCCACATCGCGTTTGGCAGGTCTCGTCGTTCGGCCCGGCTTAAACGCATATTTTCATAGACTTAACCGTCGTTTGCGGGCGATTGCTGCCACACTTCCAGTCATCTTTCCGCCGGATTTTTTCAGACATTGTTGAGTTTGGCAGGCTACTATAGCGCCTTCGTCGCGGAGCCCCGGCTTAGGGGGAATCCTCGCCATTTCAGGGCGGGATCGCGAACCCGGACCGATCGACGAGAATGACACGCACAAAGGCGACCGTATCACTCTTTGTATTCTGCGCGTTGCTCGTACCGCTGCTCCTTGCCCCGGGGCCGCTGGCGGCGAAGACGCATGCCACGAAGGCGCGCGCCAAGCCCGTCGCCGCGAAGAGCGTCAAAAGCACCAAGTCTGCCAAGTCCGCCAAGCCCGCAAGCAAGGTGGCGAAGCCGGTGGTCGTGGTGCCTTTGCCGGACCGCAACCCCAATCGGGTGGCGGCGATCGCGGCCGCGAGCCCCGAAGCCTCCGCCGACGCCACCGCGGCGATCGCCGCGCAGCCTCTCCCGCATGAGGTGCCGGAAGCCTCCGCCGCCGAGACGGAAGCAAATGCCTCCGGCATTCCGGTGCCGGATCGCAATCCCGAGCGCCCCTCCTCAGAGTCATTGGTCGCCGCACCGGATCCGGCGGTCCTCGCTCCGGTTCCCGTCGTAGTGAATGCGCCGGCGCCAAAGCCCGCGCCGAGCGGAGCCTTTGCCGCGATCTTGAAGCCGCTGCTCGACTATCAGCTGAGCGACTCCGATGCAGCCAATCTCAAGGATGCCTTCAGCGCGAGCTTCAGAGGCGATGACGCCGGCTCCCATGAAGCGGTTTCGAGAATCAAGGACAGCGCCGCGCGCAAGCTTGCCACCTGGTTCGAATACCGGAACGGCGACTTCGACGCCTCGGCCGAAGCGATCGAGAGCTTCCGCCTCGCCAATCCGGAGTGGCCGGGCCAAGAGGAGCTGCGCGAGCGGGCCGAAATCGCCCTCTTTCTTGCCGATGCGAGCCCGGAAAAGGTGCGAGCCTTCTTCGGCAACTCAACGCCGCTGACCGGCGCCGGGAAGGCTGCTCTCGCCGGCGCCTTCATGAAGGAAAACAACGAGCCCGCGGCACGCGAGCTCGTGGTCTCGGCGTGGCGCGATTATCAGCTCAATCTCGCGGTGGAGAAAAAGATCCTCGCCCGCTACGGCTCCATGCTGACCGCGGAAGACCACCAGGCTCGCATCGACAAGCTGCTCTTTCCGGATAACAAGGCGACCGCCGAGGCTGCGCTTCGCACCTCGAAGCTGCTTCCGGCCGCCGAGCAGAAGAAGGTCGCGGCGCGCATCGCCGTGGTCAAGCGCGGGGCAAATGCGGGCAAGCTGCTCGATGCGCTGCCGGCGAGCGCGACGGCCGGCGACATCGGCCTCCTCTACAACCGCATTCAATGGCTCCGACGCAAAGACCGCGACCAGGAAGCCTGGAAGATGCTGCTCGATGCGCCGCGCGAGCCGGACCAGCTGATCGACCTCGAAGGCTGGTGGAGCGAGCGGCGCCTCAATTGCCGCATCGCGCTCAACTCCGGACAGCCTCGCATTGCCTATGAAATCGCCGCGCAGCACGGCCCGATCTCCGGCGACGCCTATATCGAGGCGGAGTTCCTCGCCGGCTGGATCGCCTTGCGCTTTCTGTCGGAGCCAGAGACGGCGCTTGGACATTTCCTCGCGCTCCGCGCCGCGGCCAAGGGCTCCAAGAATCTCGCCCTTGCCGAATATTGGCTTGGCCGTACCTCGCTTGCTCTCGGCGACAACGGTCAGGCTCTCGTTCATTTCCACGCCGCGGCGAAGTACCCGCAATATTTCTACGGCCAGCTCGGGCGCCAAGCGCTCGACGCGAGGCCCGCCAATCTCGCCGTGACCCCGACACCGAAACCGACCGATGCCGACATCCAGAACTTCCTTGCCAACGACGCGGTGCGGGCCATCGGCGTCGCCAATGCCGCCGGCATGACGAGCGTCACCTCGCAATTCTTCCTCGCACTTTCGCGCAAGCTGACGAGCCCCGGAGAGGTCGTGCTGCTCGCCGAGTTCGCCAAGCAGTCCGACAGCCCGCAAGTTGCGCTCAGGCTCGCCAAGATCGCCTTTAATCGCGACTTGCCCGTTGGCGACTATGCCCTCCCCATCGGGGTCATTCCGCCGTTCAAGAGCCTCCTCGCCGACCGGGTGGACCCGGCGCTCGTGCACGCGCTGTCGCGTCAGGAGAGCGAGTTCAACGCCGGGGCCAAGAGTCCGGTGGGGGCAGCCGGCCTGATGCAGCTCATGCCCGGCACGGCAAAGGCGGTAGCGAGGCAATACAAGGTGAAGTTCGCCCCGGCCCAGCTCACCAACCCCACCTACAACGTCCAGCTCGGCGAAGCGCATCTTCGCGAGCTGATCGACAGCTATCGCGGCTCCTACTTCCTCGCGCTCGCCGCCTACAATGCCGGAGGCGGCAGGGTTCAGGACTGGATGAAGGCGTTTGGCGATCCGCGCGATCCGCGCAACGATCCCGTCGATTGGATCGAGCGCATCCCGTTCACCGAGACCCGTGATTATGTGAAGAAAATCATGGAGACGTTGCAGCTCTACCGCTCCCGGCTCTCGGGCAGCGACAAGGCGCTGCAGCTCGTGCAGGATCTCAATCGTGGCCGGGCCACCACGACCAAGGCGGCTTCCAAGGCGCCGGCGAAACTGTCCACGGCGTTAAAACAGGCAAAATCCGAGTAGGCCAAACGCGGTAGGCTTGCTCGTACCGGAATTCCGGTAAAAACTAGAGCAGCACGAGAACGATTGCTCACCTTCGAACCGCTCCCAAGGCGCCAATCACGACATGTCCGAGCTTAACGGCGAGCTGTGGCGAGACCTCTTCTACGCGTCGTTCGACGATTTGCGGCTGCATGTGCGGCACTATCCGGTGGCGGACGCAAAGGCGAGGCCGGTGGTGTGCCTCCCTGGCCTCACCCGCAATGCCCGCGATTTCCATTACCTCGCGAGCTATCTGTCGCATCATCCGCAGCGCCCGAGAGCCGTCTATTGCGTCGACTACCGGGGCCGTGGCGGCTCGCAATACGATCGCGACTGGCACAACTACACGCCGTTCATCGAGCTGATCGACGCGCTCGATTTCATGACGCTGCAAGATCTGCACGAGGCCGCCATCATCGGCACGTCGCGCGGCGGCATCATCGCCATGATGATGGCGGCGGTCCGGCCCACGGCCATGGGCGTCGTCGTGCTCAACGACATCGGCCCTGTGATGGAGACCACAGGCCTTGCCCGCATCATGGGATATGTCGGGCGCACCAAGGTTCCGCGCAGCTGGGAAGACGCCGCCCTCCTGCTCCGCGAGATGAACGAGCGCAACTTTCCGGCCATCGAGTCATGGCAATGGGAAGAGATCGCGCGCGCGGTGTTCAACGAGAAGAATGGGCGCCCGGCGCAAAGCTATGACCGGAAGCTCGCGCGCTCGTTCGGCACCATCGACTTGCGCCACCCTCGGGATCTCTGGCCCCAGTTCATCGCCTTGGGCCAGTTTCCGGCGCTGGTCATCCGTGGCGCCAACTCCGATTTGCTGAGCGCCGAGACCGTCGAGCAGATGGTCGAGCGCCATCCAAATCTGCGCACGCTGACGGTGCCGGGCCAGGGTCACGCGCCGGTGTTGAACGAGCCCGAGACGGTCGAGGCCATCGGGACGTTCCTCGCCTCGAACGACTAGGGCCGCCTCTCAGTTGCTGTCGTGTGGGGAATGCGGGTCGGGCTGGGGCAGAGAGCCGGTGGCCGTGCCGTTATCGGTCCTGATGATCTCATTGATGCGCGGGACGATCGCGGCGCCTGCGCCGCTGGAGACATCGGCCTCTTTCCATTTGATGTTCTCGGAGGAGGAGAACAACTCGGGCAGGTCACGTTTGAGCTGGTAGGACACCGCTATCGCCGTGCCCTTGTCCGGCGCTACGCCTTCGATGGTGACGGCAAGCCCCGAAAGCGCGATCTTGCCCGAGTCGAGACGGCTCAAGGCCCGCAGCGAAGCTTCCACCGCATTGTCCCAGCCCTTCGGTGCGCCAGAGGCGAGCTGCAACTGGTCGTCGAGCATCGGGCGCTCGAAGAGATGCCGCGACAACTCTTTCAGATCCTTGCGGCTCTCCTCGCTCGGGACGCTGCCGGTGAGCACGAGCGCATTTGGCCCTAGCGTGGCGGCGAAGACGAAGGGATCGACGAGCGGCGGGCGAACATGGTCGCTCAAAACCGTGAGGCCTGTCGGCATCGGCCCGGACAGCGCCTTCTTCACCTCGGCATAGTCGGGGGCGCTACGCGCTTCGCCGTAGACCTTGAGGCCGGCGTCCAGCAGCCGAGTCGAGCCTTGCTTCAGATGCGAGAGCTGCTTCAGCCCGAAGCTGACGGCTCCGAGCCATTGCTCTCGCGGCGGGCCGCCTTCGGCGATCTTGAGCCGATCCTCGACCTCAAGATCGGCGAAGTGGGCCTTGACCATGCCGAGCACCGTCCGGCGGTCCTCTTCCGAGGGCACCAGGCCGCGCAGCCGCAGCATCGAGCCGCTGCGCGATGCCGACCAGACATAGGCCTTCTTCTTGGACTGGTCGCTTGGGTCTTGACCGGCGTTCGGCGACGCCTCGGCGAGGACGGCCGGCGGAGCATCGCCGGCATTTGGGCGAGCGAGTGCGCCAAGCGCCGCGATCAATGTCAGAGACAGGACCGCGCCTCGATAGAGCCTGGTCGCGCGAGGCGTAGATATGCGCCTAGCGAGGATTGCGGCGTGCCAGCGCAGCAGGAGTCTCTCCCTTCGTCTTGGACGTGAAGCGGAAACTATAGGTCATCGGACCGGATGGTTCCAGGTCGTCCTT
>DASUZQ010000053.1:0-4591 GCA_036376815.1 Methyloceanibacter sp.
GCTTGCCGCCATCCTTGGCGCCACGCTCGCCGCGCGCCGCCATCGCATTCCCTTGCTGCTCGACGGCTTCGTCGCCACCGCGGCAGCGGCGCCGCTCGCCCGGCTCAACCCAGGCGCCCTCGATCACGCCAAGGTCGCGCATTGCTCTGCCGAGGCAGGTCATCGCGGGCTGTGCGCCGAGCTCGGCATGCGGCCGATCCTCGATCTCGACATGCGGCTCGGCGAAGGCTCCGGCGCCGCCCTCTCCGTCTCGGTTCTCCGGGCCGCGCTTGCCTGCCACCTCGGCATGGCCACCTTCGATGAGGCCGGCGTCGATGAACGCGGCTGAGATGCTGCGCCAAAGGCTGGCCGAGCTTGCCGCCGCCTTCGCCCTGCTCACGCGCCTGCCGGTGCATCGCCTACCACTGCCGCGGGTAACCGTGCCGGCGGAAGCTGTATGGGCCTATCCCGTTGTTGGTGCCGCGGTCGGCGCCATCGGCGGCGCAGCCTATTGGCTCACCCACTGGCTCTCCTGCCCGCCCGCGCTTGCCGCGCTTTGCGCGCTTGTTGCCATGATCCTCGCCACCGGCGCACTGCACGAGGACGGGCTCGCCGATTTCGCCGACGGCCTCGCCGGGGATACCAAAGAACGCAGCCTCTCCATCATGCGCGATCACCAGATCGGCACCTATGGCGTCATCGCTCTCATGCTCTCCCTTGCCATGCGCACGACTGCGATCGCTCTCATCGCCGAGCCGCGCGCGGTCATGGGGGCGCTGATCGCCACCGATGCCGTAAGCCGCTTGAGCGCGGTTTTCATCATGGCGGCGCTCCCGCCGGCGCGGCGGGACGGCCTGTCCGCATCGGTCGGCAGTCCTACCGCGGGGCTTGCCGGCATCGCGCTCGGGGTGACCTTCGTCATCGCCTGGCTGCTCTTGCCCTTCGGCGTTGCGCTGCTTTTGATCGTGAGCGCCGGCGTCACCGCCATCGTCCTCGGTCGCGTCGCATTGCAGCGGCTGGGCGGCCAGACCGGCGACGTGCTCGGCGCCAGCAGCCAAGTTTGCGAGTGCCTGGCCCTGATCGTGTTGGTGATTGCCTAGCGCAGATTCTTGACCAGCATCAAATCGTCGAATCCGGTCTTGCGCTCTTATGATCCTGCGTTTGATCCGGAGTCCTGCAATGAAGCATCTGTTCGTGGCGCTCAGCGCCGGCATCGCTCTTGTGGCGGTATCAGGGGTCGCTTCTGCGGAAGAGCCCGCCGACCCGCAGGCAGGTTTCGAATATGCGCAAACTTATTGCGCGACCTGCCACGCGATCTCCGAAGAGAAATCGCCTTTGCCTCAGGCCCCGCGCTTCAGAAACGTGGCCGACCAGCCGGGCATTACCGCGACCGCGTTGCAGGTGTGGATGCAAACCTCGCATCCCACCATGCCCAACATTATCGTCGCGCCGAACGACATGCGTAACGTGATTGCCTATATCATCAGCCTCAAGGGCCGTGAGGGATCGACTCCTTGAGCACCAAGCTCGCCAAGATTCTCGTGCCCGTGAGCCGGCAGGGAACGACCGAGTCGTGCCGGCAAGCCGCCTTCGGCCTCGCGCGCGACTTCGCCGCCCGCCTCGAAGTGCTGCATCTCTGCCCCACGGCCTGGCAGCGTCTGCCCTATGCCACCGAGATCAGCCCCTTCTACTCCGAGGAGGTCCTCGACATCTGCCGCGGGCAAGTCTCAGACGAGCAGTCGGAGGTCAAAGTCTGGTTCGAGCAAGCGCTGTCGGCGCAGCCCGGCGCTCCTGCCGACTTCCAATGCATTGAGGGGTTTCCCGCCACCAATATGGCCGCCCGCGCCCGCGTCGCCGATCTCAGCGTCGTTCCGAGCGTTGCCGCGCGGGACGATGAGTTTTGGACGGCGGTGCGCGACGCCGCCTTGTTCCAATCAGGCCGGCCCGTGCTCGTCGTCCCTCAAGAGACGCCGAACCGAGCTGGCGAAACGATCGTCGTGGCCTGGAAGGACAGTGTGGAGTCGGTCCGCGCCGTGACGGCGGCGGAGCCGTTCCTCGCCAAGGCCAAGCGCATCGTGCTGCTCTCCGTCGCCGAAGACGACAGTGACGACCCTTCGCTGGCGGCGATGGCCGAATATCTCGCTCTCACCGGGCTGAACGTGGAGACGTCAAGGATCGCTTCGACATCCGACACGGTCGGCAAAGCGCTTCTGCACGAAGCTGCCAAGACTCACGGAACGCTGCTGGTCATGGGCGCCTACGGCCATTGGCGATGGCGCGAATGGGTGTTTGGCGGCGTCACCGAAGAGGTGCTGCGCGACACCGTTGTGCCGGTTCTGATGGCGCATTAGCGCCTCGAGCCGCTAGCGCCTGGTCAGAACGCCGTAGAGAAAGCCCGCACCGATGGCGATGGCGACGGCGGTGAGCGGGTTGCGGCGAACTGCGGCCGCGACCTCCTCGAGGGCCGCGTTGGCCGTGTCCTGCATGTTCTCGATCTGGTGGCCTCCCAGACTCTTGACGTCGCCGGTCAGGCCTTGCAGGTCGGCGCGAAGCCCGGCCAGATCCTTGGCAATCTGATCCATATCGTCGCCGAGCCCGTGGCGGGCGGCCATTTCGGCGTCTTTGGGCCCCATATCTTCCTCCCTTTTTGCTAAATGAGGCTAGCCTAAAGCTGTTATCGAACTCAAACATGACACATCACAGCGTCGCCAGGGGCCTTCAGTTGAGTCTTCAGTCCGAAGCCGGCAATTTTCAGCGATTGAAAGAGGCGATGTCGACCCCTCAATCGGCTGCGACGCATTATTGGCTCGCGGTTGGGGCCGTGGCCATGTTGCTTCTGCTGCGGATCGGGCTCGGCCCCTGGCTGCATCCGCACGGCGCCTTCCTTCTGTTCATCCCCGCCATTCTGCTCGCCGCCGGTGCCGGCGGCTTGGGACCGGGCCTGGTTGCCACCGCGCTCAGTCTGATCTCGGGAATTTTTGTCGGCGGCGTTGAGAATCTGACCAGGCCTGAAATCGTCGAAGCTGCGATCTTCGCAGCCGTCGGCATCGGCACCTCCTGGTTCGGCGAGCAGCTTTGCCGCGCCCGCACCCATGACCAGAACACCGCCGACAATCTTCGGGCGCGCGAGGCGCATCTCAGGTCGGTTCTCGATACCGTGCCTGACGCCACGATCGTGATCTGCGAAAAGGGTATCATCCAGTCGTTCAACGCCGCCGCCGAGCGCCTGTTCGGCCACCGGGAGGCCGAGGTGGTTGGCAAGAATGTGAGCATGCTCATGCCGACGCCGTTTCGCGAAGGCCATGACGGCTATATCGCCCGCTACCTCGCAACCGGAGAGAAACGCATCATCGGCATCGATCGCGTCGTCACCGGCCAGCGCCAGGACGGCTCGACCTTTCCCATGAAGCTCGAGGTCGGAGAGGTGTTGTCCGGCGACCGCCGCTTCTTTACCGGCTTCGTCCGCGACTTGACTGAACGCCAGGCGACCGAGCGGCAGCTGGAAGAGCTGCAATCAGAATTGGCGAGACTTTCCCGTCTGACCGCCATGGGCGAGATGGCCTCGACGCTTGCGCACGAGATCAACCAGCCCCTGTCGGCCATTGCCAACTATCTGCAAGGCTGCGGCCGCTTGATCGAGGGCATCGAGCATCCCAACGCACAGAAGATTCATGATGCTCTGGCCGAGACGACGCACCAGACGCTGCGCGCCGGCCAGATCATCCGCCGCTTGCGCGAGTTCGTGGCGCGCGGCGAGATGGAGAGGCGGTCGGAGAGCATCAACAAGCTGGTTGAGGAAGCAAGCGCCTTGGCCCTTGTCGGCGCCAAGGAACAGGGTGTTAAAACGGTTTTCCGCTTCGATACGCGGGCGGGCCCCGTCCTTGTAGAGAAGGTGCAAATTCAGCAGGTTCTCCTCAATCTGATCCGGAATGCGATCGAAGCCATGAACGGGTGCGCGCAAAAGGAGCTCGTGGTTGAAACGGCTCTGCTGGACCAAGGCATGGTCGAGGTCAGGGTCGCCGACACGGGAAGCGGCCTTGCCGAGGAAGTCATCCCGCGCCTGTTTCAGCCTTTCGTTACCACCAAGCCGACCGGCATGGGCGTCGGCCTCTCCATCTCCAAGCGCATCATCGAAGCTCATGGCGGAGAGATGTCGGCTGAGCCGAACCCAGGCGGTGGGACCCTGTTCCGCTTTACGCTTGAGAGCGACATGAGGCGCGAGCATGCCGGCTAGCTTCGTCGTGCACATCGTCGACGATGACGAGGCGGTGCGCCAGTCGCTCGCTTTTCTGTTGAGCACTGCCGGCATACCGGTCCGCGTCTATGAGTCGGCGACATCCTTCCTCGCCGGTCTTGCCTCGCTTCAGTCAGGGTGCCTGATCACCGACGTGCGCATGCCCGACATGACCGGCATCGAGCTTCTGCAGCGATTGCGAGCCAAGAACATCAAGCTTCCCGTTATCGTCATCACCGGGCACGGCGACATTCCGCTCGCCGTCGAGGCGATGAAATCAGGCGCCCTCGATTTCATCGAGAAGCCGTTTGCGGAGGAGGCGATCCTGCGCGCGGTCCGCGTCGCCGAGGAACGCGGCAAGAAGCTCGGGCGAAGGTC
>DASUZQ010000054.1:0-4979 GCA_036376815.1 Methyloceanibacter sp.
GTCGCCGCCACCATTGGCGCGCTTCTCGCCGCGGTCCTTCTGCGTCTTGGAGATGCCTGCGGCGTCGAGCACATTGAGGAAGTGCGTCTTGCGCGTAAGTCCATAGGACTTGGCCATGGCCTCCATCTCTGCCCTCGCCATTTGCACGTCGACGCGGGCATCGAGCGCATTCTGCTCGATCGCCCTTACACCGCGGGTCGAGCCCGGCAATGCCGGCAACGTGCTTGGCAAGTAGGTGTCGAAATCTGACTGCCACAGCCCCATGAGCCGCGTGAGCTTCTCGCACGCCGCCGCCGCCTGCTGCCTGGCGCCAACCAGCTCGGCGTCAGTCTCGGTTGCGAATACCTCTCGGCGCGCGTGGTCGAGCTTGTTCACCGCACCCGTCTGCTTGAGCTGCACGGCCAACTCCGCCGAGGCTTCGGCGTTCGCCTTAGCCTCACCGAGCGCCGCCACGATCTCGCGCGCCGCAACCGCGCGCAGATAAGCGCGCCGCGTTTCGGCCGCCACGCGCAACGTCTCCTCCGCCGCGCGAAGCTCGGCCGCCGCGAATTGATCGGAAGCGATCCTTGTACGCGCCGGCATGGTCGCGAGGGTAAGCAGGCTGCCGATGATTTGCCGCTCGATGTCGAGCTCGACCGGCGTCGAGACATCGGAGAAGGCAAAGCTCAAGGACGGTGGCCTGCTTGCCTTGACGGCAACAGCCTCGGCGATACCGAGCCTATTATAGGCGGCCTGCAGGCCGAGATTGTTGAGAAGCGCGATCTGCACCGCTGCGTCGGCGCCGAGCGGCCGGTGCAGCAGTTTCGTCACGCGCGCACGCACTGCCGCCGCATCTTCCGCCGAGCGGATTTGCACGACGTCCTTGTTCAGTCCGGTGCCCGCGACCGCGGCCACCATCTCCATCCCGCCGTCCGGCGAGAAGGTCCGGCACGCGCCGAGCGATGCGGCCGCGGCAATGAGGACCGCGAGGCGCAAGCCCCAAAGATGAGAGGACATGGATCATCCCTCGTCTGTCGTTGATGAAGTCCACGATCGGGACTTCGAGTCCCGCCGAAGACGCTCTAGACTGACAGCGAGGGAATCGGAGGCCGGTCGAGGCGACCCGGTACGCGACTGCAGAAAACAATCTCCGCCGGCATCGACAGCGCCTGGGCAAGCAACAGGCCTTCGACGAGAGGGCCTGAGGTGAGGGGAAGCGCACTCAGGCAATAGAGCCCGCAGCAGCCGGGAGTATGGGTCCCCGGCAGGGTTCCGTGATCGCCGTCATGCTTTTGCACAACGCCGCCAAGCCCTCCATGCATGCCGTGATAGACTGCATCGGCATGGGCAAGGCAATGCATGGTGTTCTCGCCATGGCCGAAGGCCATGACCGCCGGCGGCGCCACGAGGCAAAGTGCGGCGAAGGCGGCAATCGCCATCGCCACGCGGAAGCCGAGCCCGGTGCGGAGTGCCCTCAACATGGGTTGAGCCTAGTTGGCCGGGGCGCCCCCCGCAACCCTCGCTACCGATCACAAATTGCGTTACCAACCGCCGATTATGGGAAAACCCGCAAACCCGGGGGCCCGCGCCCTCGTTGCCGATATCGGCGGCACCAATGCCCGCTTCGCTCTCGCCGATCTCGAAACCCTCGATCTGTCGGAGATCAGGCAATTCCCTTGCGCCGAGCACGCAAGCCTCGAAGCTGCCGCCGAGATCTATCTTGCCAGGCTGAAAGAGCGTCCATGCCGAGGCGCCGTCGCTGTGGCGGCGCCGCTCGCCGGCGGCAAGATCAAGCTCACCAATTCCGCTTGGTCCTTCACCGCCGAGAGCCTGGCAAGCGCCGCGCACCTCGACGGCATTCTTCTTCTCAACGACTTCGAGGCGCTCAGCCTGTCGCTGCCGCATTTGCGCGCTGAGGAGCTGCATCAGATCGGCGGGGCAGCGCCTGCACCGCAAGCCACCAAGGTGGTGCTCGGCCCAGGCACCGGCATCGGCGTCGCGGGCCTCGTCTGGTCCGGCGCTGATTGGATCGCGGTCCCAAGCGAGGGCGGTCACATTTCGCTCGCCGCCCATTCGCGGCACGAGTTCGACATCATCGAGCGGCTTCGCGGCAACCACGATCATCTTTCCGCCGAGCGCGTGCTGTCGGGGCCTGGGCTTGCCAACCTCTATCGCGCTATCGCCGACTCTCATGGCGTGGCAGCCCCGCCGCTTCAGCCCAACGATGTGCTGACGCGAGGCGTGGCCGGCAGCGATCCGCTCGCCGTGGAAGCCCTCGCTCTGTTCGTCACCTGGCTCGGAGCCTTTGCCGGCGATGTCGCCTTGGCGTTCTGCGCCCGTGGCGGCGTCTATCTCGGCGGTGGCATCGTGCCGAGAATCGTGAGTGTCCTGTCGCAAGGCGACTTCCGTCAGGCCTTCGAGGCGAAGGGCCGCATGCGGAGCTTGCTCGCTCCCATTCCGGCCTCTGTAATCCTTGCCGAATTTGCCACGCTGCGCGGGGCGGCGGCAGGTTTGCGAGCGAACGCGCTTAACCGGCGAGACCTTTGACCTAGTACTTTATCCGCAGGCGCACTAACCTGTTGGCATTACGCAAAGCATGGGCCGAAAGGGGAGGGGCGCGGACCGGAGATGGGGCAGGCGCTTCCGGAAATTCTAGCGCGCGGCGCGGCACGGCAGCTTTACCGCCTGCTGCGTATCTCCGCGCCTTTGCTGCGGCCGATCTACCAGCATATCGGGCTTGAGAACCGCGCCCGAGCGGTGACGGCGCTCGTGCGCCTCGGCTGGAACGGCGCCACCGTCACGCCTGCGCTCGTCAAGGAGTCCGAGATCGTCGCGCCTGAGCGTCTGAGCCCCGGCGTTGCCTGCATCGGACATCCTGCCGCCGAGTCAGGCGTCGGCGAAGCGCTGCGCGCCACGGCCCGTGCGCTTGAAGCTGTCGGCGTGCCCTTCACGCTATTCGGCCTCGACGAATACACCACGGCGCGGCTTCAGGACCGCAGCATGGCCGAGCACGAGAGCCCGCGTCTTGGCAGCAAGGCGAACCTCATCTGCGACGGCCTGATCGGCGCCGACATTGCGGTCCGCGCGCTGGGGCCTGCCGCGTTTGCCGGCCGCACCAATATCCTCCGCCCGTTCTGGGAGCTCTCCAAGGTTCCGCCGCGCTTTGCCGAGAGCTTGTCGCGCTTTCAGGAGATCTGGGCGCCGTCTGAGTTCGTGCGCGCGTCCTTCGCTCAAGCCGTCGAGGTTCCGGTGCTGCGCATGCCGGTTCCGGTCGAGCTTGGCGAGATCGCGCCGGTCAGCCGCGCGGGCCTCGGGCTCCCCGAAGAGGCGACCCTGTTCCTCTTCGCTTTCGACCCTTGCTCGTTCTTCGTGCGCAAGAACCCGATCGCCGTGGTCCGCGCCTTCCATAAAGCCTTCGGCGAGCGCGGCCGCTCCCATGTCGGCCTCATCGTCAAGACGCTCGATGCCGGCCCTCATGCCGGCGTGCTCAAGCCGTTGAAGGCCGCGATCGGCGGCGATCCCCGCATTCATCTGATCGAAGGGACGGTGAGCCGCGCCGAGATGAATGGGCTGCTCGCGGCAGCAGACGTCTTCGTCTCGCTGCACCGATCGGAAGGCTTCGGTTTTGGGCTGGCCGAGGCCATGCTGCTCGGTAAGGCGGTGATCGGCACGGACTATTCGGGCAATACCGACTTCCTCAACGACGAGACGGGCTTCCTCGTGCCCTACCAGCTCGTGCCGGTCGAAGCCGGCGAATATCCTGATCACCAGGACCAAGTCTGGGCCGAGCCCGATATCGCCGTCGCTGCGGCGCACATGGCATCGATCGTCGACAATCCGGCCGCGGCCGAGGTGTACGCGGCTAGAGGCCAGGCCTTCGTCAAGACCCATCACAGCCTTGCCGCGGTGGGCAAGCAGATGCACGAGCGCCTCGCCGCTCTCGGCCTCCTCGATGAGAAAGCGGGAGCCTGAGACGGTGGCGAAGACCGCGCTGATCACCGGCATTTCGGGTCAAGACGGAGCCTATCTCGCCAGGGCGCTGCTCGCGCGCGGCTATCGCGTCGTCGGCGCCTTTCGCCGTACCTCCGGCATCAGTGTTGGCAGGCTCGAGGAGCTCGGCATTTCCGACGAGGTGGAGCTGGTCGACATGGAGCTGCTTGAAGCAAGCAATCTCCGCCACGTGCTCAACAAGCTCAAGCCTGACGAGATCTACAATCTCGCGGCGCAGAGCTTCGTCGGCCTCTCCTTCGAACAGCCGATCTACACCTCGGACATCGACGCGCTCGGCGTGCTGCGCCTGCTCGAAGCCATGCGCGAGGTTTGCCCGGGCGCACGCTTCTATCAGGCATCGACCTCGGACATGTTCGGCAAGGTACAGGAGACGCCGCAGAACGAGAAGACGCCCTTCTACCCGCGCAGCCCCTATGGCGTGGCGAAGCTCTTCGCCCATTGGAGCGTGGTGAACTACCGCGAGGCGCACGGCCTCCATGCCTGCTCCGGCATCCTGTTCAATCACGAGACCGGTTTCCGCGCTTTTCCAACGGTTGCGGGTTACCCACACCCGCATTAGGCCGGATTCGGATAACAGAAATTCCGTCCCGACTTACCCACATGCCTGCAGGCAGGGTGAAGATCCACCGCCCAATATAAAGACACCGCCGCCCGGGCTGGGGAGCGGGGCGGCGGCGGGATGGAAAGCGGGAAACGACAAGCTGCTTCTACCCCGCGCCACCGAATCCAGCAAGCGGCAAGTGCTGCCTTCGATGCCGTCTTCGTCGCTCCTGCCGGAGTCTACCGGCACCACGCCGACTCCGACCCCCGCCGCATCAAGACCGACCTCGAGCTGATTGACGGCTGCGAGTGGATTGAGATCGCCGATCGGCGATTCCCCGGCAAGCAGCGGAGGTCATCGCTATGACCGATCTCCGCATGGTGAAATGTGCATCTCGACACTGCTCGGAGCGCTTCCGTCCAAAAGGTCAAAAGCGGTTCTGTAGCCA
>DASUZQ010000055.1:0-6364 GCA_036376815.1 Methyloceanibacter sp.
GTACTTCGACAGCTTTTTGGAGGAGTTAAGATAGGTCGAGCCGTAGACCACGTGCGGGCTTTGCGGGTTCCAAATGCCGCCGACGTCGGACAGCGCCTCGAAGCAGTCGAACGGGATGCCACGCTCGATAAAGGCCTTAACAACCGGGAGTCCGCAGGCGCCTGCGCCGATGATGCAATATTGTTTCACCACTCCCCCACCAAAATTGCCGCTGTTGTCGCCCCTTAGCCCTCGTGGATAGCACAGAAGCCGCAAACGAGGCGACGCCTTGAAATCGAGAGCCGAGGCCGCCTCGTCCTTGATCTGGGTCAAATCCTCGCTATGTCACATCGGCTCTCTCAAGCACGGGCTGCTGTTGTATATAGCGCGAGGGGCGCTCTTAACCACATTCCCGCCCACTGCAACTTAGCGGCGGTTTGCACTATGGTCTGGCGCGTCCGCGCCACGTCGGGGAGACCGAATGGACATCAAGGACGACGTGACGATCCGGAGCTGGGACGGCACTTGGACCTACCGGCCCAAAGTGCTGGTCACGCCTGAGACGCCCGAGGACATCGTCGAGGTCGTGAAGAGCGTGGTGCGCTTCCCCTCGCCGGTGCGCCCGGCCGGGTCCATGCATTCCACCGCCCGGATGAACGGCGACGACGGCGGCACCATGGTCGACATGAAAGCCATGAACCGCATCCTCAAATTCGGCGAGGACAGCGTGACGGTGGAAGCCGGCGCCACCTATATCGTTGTGTCCAACGCGCTCAAGGAGCGCGGGCTGCAATTCCACGTCACCACCGAGATCGGCAACGTCACCCTTGGCGCCATGGCCACCGCCGCCACCAAGGACTCATCCTTCCCCGGCGGCTACGGGCAGATCAGCTCCTACGTGAGCGCCATGCGCTTCGTCACGCCGAGCGGCGACATACGCGTCATCAACGAGCGCGACAACCCGGAAGAGATGCAGGTCATGCGCTCGAGCTACGGGCTGCTCGGCATCGTCTATGAGGTCACCATCAAGGTTCGGCCGACCACGGCGCTCAGCGTGCGTCACCACTCCATGGCGGTTGCCGATTTCCGAAAGCGCTTCCCGGTGTACAAGGCGCAGGGCTTTGCGGTGATGTACTACATCTTCCCTTACGTGCGCCGCGTGCTGGTCGAGCTGCGCAAGGACAATCCCGGCGTTCAGCCCGTGTCGCGCCGGCGCTGGACCTACCGCAACCGCTTCTGGCGCAAATATGGTCCCGCCATCACGCTGTGGATCAAGGCGCGCACGACCAACCGAAGATTGCGCGAGGCCGCCGACAAGCTTCATTTCTTCATCCTGCGCCAGGGGCTCGTCGGCGTGGTGAGGAGCGATGTCACCTGGCCGCACGCCCAGATCATCAACTACCCGCGCGATCCGGGGCCCTACAAATATTTGTTCAGCATGTGGGCCTTTCCGGAGCGGAACTTCTTCAAGATCCTCGACGAGTATTGCGACTTCGTCGACGCCTATGACAAGCGGACCGGATACCGCTGCGATTTGCCTTGCGTCGGCTATTCCATCGTGCAGGACCGCGAGGCGCTGCTCTCCTATTCCTGGGAGGGGCCGACGCTCTCCATCGACCCCGCCTCCACCGGCGGCAAGGAGTGGGAGGAGTTCCTCAGCGCCTACAATGAGTTCTGTAGCGCGCGGGGCGGCCAGCCGCTGTTCAACCAGACGCCGTTCCTGACCCGCGAGCAGGCGCAGAAGGCTTTTGCCGAGCGGCTCAAGCTGTTCGCCGACTACCGGCGTCAGGCAGACCCTGAGAACCGCCTGCTCGATTCCTATTTCCGCGACCTGCTATCGTAGGGGGGCAACGCTTTTCCGTTGCCCACCATGGCGGTGGGCGCGCTTCGCTTTGCCCCAAAGCACCCTGCGACAGTAAGGACACTGACCTCTGGCGCCTGTTGGCGCGTTGAACCTCTTTGCAGCCGGCGCGGGCCCGCAAGGGCGGCGCTGCGATGAAATCCGAGAGGAAGACATGGAACATATCAAGATCACCGGCTTGCCCTTCGATGCGTCGCGCATCGGTCTTGGCACCTGGGCCATCGGCGGATGGCTGTGGGGCGGCACGGAGGAAAGCGACGCGATCAACACCATCCACGCCGCGCTCGACAACGGCATCAATCTCATCGACACCGCGCCGGTCTATGGCTTCGGCCGTTCCGAGGAACTGGTCGGCAAGGCGCTTCAGGGCGGGCGGAGAGCGGGCGCGATCATCGCCACCAAGGTCGGGCTCGACTGGGGAAGCGGCAAGATCTTGCGCAACTCGACGCCGGCGCGGCTACGCCAGGAGCTCGAAGATTCGCTTCGCCGCCTCAAGACCGATGTCATCGACATCTATCAGGTGCATTGGCCTGATGCCTCCGTCCCGTTCGAGGAGACGGCACGAACGCTCGATGCCCTTCGCCGCGAGGGAAAGATCCGCTCCATCGGCGTCAGCAATTTTTCGCCGGAGCAGATGGACCGCTTCAGGAAGGGGGCGCCGCTTGCCGCCATCCAGCCGCCCTACAATCTGTTCGAGCGCGAGATCGAAAAGGACGTGCTTCCTTACGCCGAGCGCAACGGCCTGGTGGTGCTCGCTTATGGCGCGCTCTGCCGCGGGCTGCTCTCCGGAAAGATCACCGCCAAGACGGAATTCAAAGGCGACGACTTGCGCAAGACCGACCCGAAATTCCGGCAACCGCGGCTCGGCCAGTATCTTGCGGCCGTCGAGCGGCTCGACCACCTCGCCCGCGAGCGCTACGGCAAGACGGTGCTGGCGCTTGCCGTCCGCTGGCTGCTCGACCGCGGCAAGATCGTGGCGCTGTGGGGCGCCCGCAGGCCAGATCAACTCGCCCCGGTCGCCGACGTCATGGGCTGGACGCTCGACGCTGCCGCCATGCAGGACATCGACCGCATCCTTGACGAGACCATAACCGACGATGTCGGTCCGGAATTCATGGCGCCGCAGCCGCCACGGCCGGCAGAACCGAGCAGGCAGAAGCGGGCTAGCTAGCCTTGCCCTCCGCGCGAGGTGAACCAGCGGATCAGCGGAAAAGAGAGAGCCCGGGGCAGAGAGCGCACCGATTTGAGGAAGCCCGCAACCTGTGGCGGGAAGGCGATCTCATAAGGCTTGTTGCCGAGTTTCTCGAGGATCTTCCGCGCACAGCGCTCCTTGCTCATCACATAGAGCTTCTTCTTCGCGTCGTAAGAGGCGTTCAGCGGCGTATCGACGAAGCCAGGATTGATGATGGTGACGGCAATCCCTTCGCCTTCCAATTCGAGCTTGAGGCTCTCGGCGAGATTGATCACCGCGGCTTTGCTCGCGCCGTAGCTTCCGGTCTCGGGCCAGCCGGCATAGCCGAACAGCGACCCCATGATGGCGATGTGACCGCTCTTGCGCTGGAGCATTAGGGGCAGCACCGCGGCGACGGTATTGATCACGCCGTCGACGTTGAGCGCCATGGTCTTGTGGAAGCCGTCGACATCGATGTTGCGGATGTCGAAGGGCACGTACATGCCGGCGCCGAGCAGAGCGAGGTCGATGGCGCCAAGCTCGCTCTCGACGTTCCTGGCGCACACCTTCAAGGCATAAGGCTGCAGCACGTCGGCAGGAAAGGCTTTGATGTTGACGCTCGAAGCGGCGAGCGCATCGAGCTTCTCGCTCGGCCGCGCCGTGGCCGCGACAATGACACCGGCAGCCGCGAGCCGCTTCGCAATCTCGCCGCAGATGACGCCAGAGGCGCCGGTGATCCACGCCATCTTCCAGGGAAATTTATCTGCCATGCACGCCGCCCAATCTGTGACTACCGAGCGGCGACCTTAGCATTGGCAGACGCGGTTGCTAAACGCCTCGGTCGGCGCGGGGATCGTTGGCCCCTGGCGGCATCATGCGCAAGCCCGGCTTCGGACGCGGCGAGCGACCTGGGTTCGACTTTCGGTCGAATGTCTGATCGTCCGTCGTCCACCCGGCCGTCCAGTCGACGAGCCTTGCCGTCTCCGCAGCAGCAAAGTTTTGCTGGTCGGGGCGATGGCAGGGGTAGCTTACCGGCGGGTCCCCTTGGGCGCGGTTGAGCAGGTCGTCATACAGGCGCCAATTCTTCTGGGTCGTCACATCGTTCCAAGTCGCCCGAAAGCGCCTGGCAGCGAGCTCCACGGCGGCCATGAACGAGCGGTAGCGAGCCCAGCGGTGATTGTCCCAGGTCAAGACCACGGGCGCCCCGGATTTGGGGTCGATCAGGACCTCGTTGCCGGTCGGCGTCGGTGCAAAACGGTCGGCAAGCAGCTTCCCGGCTAGCTCGCCGCGCTCGCCAAGTGCGTTGATGATCTCAGGCGGCATGCTGAGATTGAGTCCGCCTTCGTCTTCGGCGAGCTTCACATGCACCACCCGGTCGCGATAACCGGGCATGGCCATGAGCTCGGTGTCGCCCCAGTTCCGCGCGGTATCGAACAGCGCGCCTAAAAATCCCACCAGGCCGTCAAATTTGTTGAACCGGGCCGCGGACGAGATGCCGGTGCTGTTGTTGCTCGGCATCCAAACCTTGTCCCAACCTTCGCCTTCGGCTTGCCCGCTTGGCGCTGCTTTCGTGCCAAGTCCGCTTACCCGCTCCAGCCTGTCATCGGTCTCATCGACTTCCGTGGTCTCGACCGTGTCCGGCATAAGATTGATTCCGAAGGTCGGCCGTCCGGGCAGAGGGGCGTCGAAGAAATGGATCGGGAAGTTGCTGGTCAATCCTCCATCGGAGAACCAGCATCGTTCGAGCGGATACTTGCCGTTCTCGGGTGCGCGCTCGAAATTCGCCGCGTAAAGCGGCACGGCGCTCAGCAGGATGGGAAAGCTTAAGCTCATGCGGGCGCCGAGAAGGATCGGCAGGTCTGACGGCTTGGGAATGGGGTAAAAACCCTCGGGCACTTCCAGCCTGTTCCCATGTCGAATCCCGGCGGCGTGCGTGACCATCCAGTCCACGACGGACTTTGGAAACAACTCGTCGAATTCGCTCTTGTCGAAATAGAGCTGTCCCCAGCTTCCTTCGAGGAAGGGAAAACGGTGCGAGATGCCGCGGGTAACATTTGTCGTCATCAATACGAGCTCGATATCGCGAGGCGCATTCTCATCGCCGCCGTTGCCCCACAGATCGCCGAAGATCACGGGGTCGTCGGTCGGCGTGCTTCCGGCAAGGTTCTGGAAGAAGTCATGCAGCCAATCGGTCAGTGGCAAAACCCCGGCTCTATCAGGCCGCATGTCGCTCGAGCCCGCGCAGAGCCCGTAGCGGTTTTCCGGCAATCGCGTGCGGACGTCGCGAAGCACGCCGAGCGCCACGCCGAGGATCGCCGTCAACAGACCAAGGATGAGCGCGGCGACGATCAACACCGCGTGACGTGCGCCGCTGAGCCCGCTGGCGCTCGCCACCCAGATAAGAGGAATGAGCGTGACTGCCGCACCGGCAATTGAATAACACCAATAATTCGCGAGACCGGTCCCGACGATGCGCAGGATCTTCTTAAGCTTGCCCTCCCGTTCGAGTCCCGACATGAGCAGGCTGAAAAGACGGCTTGTGCCAGGCTGCGGCTGGAACAGCCGCTCCAGCGTGGACTTGCCGTCCTTTAGCTCGGCGAGCTTTTTCGGAAGCTCGTAGATGGTCTGAAAGCGATCGTCGCCGTTGTTGGCGCCAAATTGGGCCGCCGCAGTCGCGGCAGCGGCGATGGCGCCGGCCGAGGTGCCGCCGATCGAGCGGAAATTGTAGGTCTTGGCGAGCTTGGCGATGGCGCGCGGATAGACGATGCCGCTGGTAATGCCGCCGCGCATCACGAGATCGCATTCAAGCTTTTCGGGGTTTCTACCCATGATGGCCTCCCACAACCGATACGGGCAAGCCTACAACCTACACTGTCGTCTTGGGTAGCCTGTTCGTGAGCAAGTCGGCAGCGAGCAGAGCGAGGGTCAATCCACGAAAGGATCGTGCACCAGGATGGTGTCCTCGCGCTTGGGGCTCGTGGAGAGGAGCGCCACCGGCGCCTCAATCAGCTCCTCGAGCCTGCGCACATATTTGACGCACTGCGCCGGAAGCTCGGCCCAGGAGCGGGCGCCGCGCGTCGATTGCGCCCAGCCCTCCATGGTCTCGTAGATCGGCTCGACACGCGCCTGCGCCGCTTGCGCCGCCGGGAGGTAATCGATCTCGCGGCCGTCGAGCCTGTAGCCGACGCAGATCTTGAGCACGGGCAGTTGGTCGAGCACGTCGAGCTTGGTGAGGGCGATGCCGTTGATGCCGCCGACTTTGCGCGTCTGGCGCACGAGGCATGCATCGAACCAGCCGCAGCGGCGTGGCCGCCCGGTCACCGTGCCGAACTCGACGCCGCGCTCGCCGATGA
>DASUZQ010000056.1:0-2454 GCA_036376815.1 Methyloceanibacter sp.
ACCGATGATGGTGCGCAGCAGGACCGATTTTCCGCCGCCCGATGCACCCACGAGGCCGAGGATTTCTCCCCGCCGCACGTCGAGCGAGAGATGATCGAGCACGACCTGGCGGCCGAATCCCACCACGAGGTCGCGCACCCGGATCGCCGTCGGCTCGCTCGACCGATCCATCGGTCACATTCCGATCGAGGCGAAGAAGATGGCGAACACGCCGTCGAGCACGATCACGAGGAAGATCGACTTCACCACCGACGCCGTGGTTTGCAATCCGAGCGACTCGGCGCTGCCCTTGACCAGAAATCCTTCGGCGCAGGCCACCACCCCGATCACCAGCCCCATGAACGGAGCCTTGATCATGCCAACCTTGAAATGGGTGAGCGAGATCGCCTCTTCGAGCCGCGAAATATAGATCTCCGGACTCATGCCGCCGTAGAGCCAGCCAACGATACCGCCGCCGTAAAGCGCGGCCATCGATCCAAGGAAGGTGAGCACCGGCAGGGCGATGATCAGCACGAGCACGCGAGGCAGGATCAGCACCTCGACCGGATCGAAGCCCATGGTGCGCAAGGCATCGACTTCCTCTCGCATCATCATCGAGCCGAGCTCGGCGGTGTAGGAGCTGCCGGAGCGGCCGGCGACCATGATGGCGACAATCAGCACGCCGACCTCGCGCAGGATGAGAATGCCGACGAGGTCGACGGCGTACATCTCGGCGCCGAATTTGCGGAAGTGGAAGATGCCCTGCTGGGCAATGATGGCGCCGATCAAAAAGGTGATGAGCAGGATGATGGGGACGGCCTGCCAGCAGACGCGATCGAGCTGGTTGACCGCCGAGGTGAAGCGAAAGTCGCGCGGGCGGGCAAGCACGCGAACCGCGGCAACGCCGATGGCGCCGAGCATATTGGCGAAGGTGCGAAGGTCCCCGCCGAAGCCCGCGACTCCGCTCCCCACCGCGGCAAGAGCCGAGACGATGGGGTTAGGCTGCGCCGGCGGAGCGACCGGCTCGAGGTTCACCCCGCTCATCTCCTTGAGCAGGGTCCGGTCGTGCTCCGGCATGCCGACCACGGCGGGGGAAGCTCCGGCGCTTTGCCATTGCCGCGTGAGGCGCTCAAGCAGCCAGGCGCCGAATGTGTCGAATTCGCGCACCCCGCGCATATCGATGGAAACCGCCTTGGCCCGGCCAGCGTCGGCGGCGACACGGTCGACCAGGGTTTCGAGCTCCGCCGCATGAGGCGCGGTCCAGGAGCCGCCGGCGGCAAGCTCGAGCCTGCCGTCTTCAAATTTGGCTGTCAGTAAAGCGCCGTCGCTCGCCATGGGCACCTCCGGCTTATGGTCGTACTGGTCTACGCCATAGAGACTTCGTCCCTTGTCAAGGCAAGGGCAGATTCAATGCCGGGAAAGGTGATGGCGGGTCAACTCCGGCCTAATGCGATGCGCACGCCCTGCAACGCAACGCCTTGCACCGAGATGTTCACGTTCTGGCTCGACTTCGTGTAGTTGACGAGCATGCTGGCTGTGACGCCACCTTTGATTGCGAGCGAAATCTTGTTGGGTGAGGCGGTTCCGGTGGCGGTTCCCGAAGCATTGAAGGTGCGCTCCTCCCAATTGCCTGAAAGGCGCCCGCCGCTATAGCTGAGCTTGCTCCTGATCTCGATCTTGTAATTGTCGCTCTGGCAGCGAATGGCCAATCCGAGGTCCGAACCGCCGCCGGTGTAATAGGCATTGCACTTGATGCGCTCCTTGCGCCCCTTATCGAGGCGGATCTCGCCTGAACCGCCCCAGGAGCCCAGCAGCGTGTCGAAGGGACTCGGGTCCGCGTAAGTCGGTGACCGGGGAATGACGATAAACAACGCGGCAATGGCGATGACCACAAGCCGCCCAATGAATGAGCGCAAAATCATGGATCGAGCTTCTCCCTGGGCTCCGAGTTTACGTCCCCAATGACACAGAATTGCTACCGCAGGCCGGCTCTGTGCCGCAAGTCCGCTACAACACACAGTTCGAGGCCTCGCGAGCTTCGCGACGACTACGTATCTAGGTCAAATCGCGAGAACCACAAGGGCAATCCCGGCGAGGAAGAGAAGAAGCGAGGCAACGATCAGGTTTAAGCCTAATCGTCGCATAGTGTTGCCGAATGCGCTTGAGCGGCCGGTTGCGATCGCTCCTTGCGCCACATAGGCGTTCACGAAGGTCATGCCGGCGAGGAACAAGCCCAGGCAAAAATGGCGAATGCCCATTCTAAATGCTTCCAGTTGCAACTCGCTGCGCATCGCTGCACCGATATAAGTGGCTGAAAGCCTAGCCAATAACACACAACGGTGCGCATCGAGGAACACGCCGTTGCACCCTAGCGCATGTTAGCGTACGGTGTCCGTACGCAAGCGGGGTGCCATGCGGACCAAGATGACTGATCGGCTGATCGCCGGATTGAAACCGGGGGACGAGCCCCATTTC
>DASUZQ010000057.1:0-4150 GCA_036376815.1 Methyloceanibacter sp.
GTCAAGGACGTGCTCCTGCTCGACGTCACCCCGCTGTCGCTCGGCATCGAGACTTTGGGCGGGGTGTTCACGCGGCTCATCGACCGCAACACCACGATCCCGACCAAGAAGAGCCAGGTGTTCTCGACCGCAGAGGACAATCAGAACGCGGTCACCATCCGAGTCTTCCAGGGCGAGCGCGAGATGGCTGCCGACAACAAGCTGCTTGGTCAGTTCGATCTCGTCGGCATTCCGCCGGCGCCGCGCGGCGTGCCGCAGATCGAGGTCACCTTTGACATCGACGCCAACGGCATCGTCAATGTGCAGGCAACCGACAAGGCCACCGGCAAGGAGCAGTCGATCCGCATCCAGGCCTCGGGCGGCCTCTCGGAGTCCGACATCGACCGCATGGTCAAGGAAGCCGAGACCCATGCCGAGGAGGACAAGAAGCGTCGCGAGCTGGTCGAGATGAAGAACCAGGGCGAGGCGCTGGTGCACTCCACGGAGAAGATGCTCAAGGACTATGGCGACAAGGTCCCGGCGGCCGACAAGGGCGTGGTGGAAACCGCGCTTGCCGACCTCAAGTCAGCCCTGCAAGGCGAGGACAAGGACCTTATCAAGCAGAAGCTCGACGCCATGGCGCAGGCCTCGATGAAGCTCGGCGAAGCGCTTTATCAGGCAAACCAGGGCGCAGCTGCCGCGGACGGCGGTGGAGGCCCCTCGGAAGGCGGCGACGGCAAGGAGAATGTGGTCGACGTCGACTTCGAGGAGGTCAAGGACGACGACAGCAAGAAGTCAGCATAAGTAGCATCGTAGGCGTTGGCGTGAGGCTCGCACGGGTCCCCGTGCAGCCTCGGGCCGCAAGCCCAAGACAAGAGGCTAAGCGCCGCCGCCAGCGGGTTGGCGGGTTGGTGTGGAAGGCCGGATAGCGCGCATGACGAAGCGAGATTATTACGACGTCTTGGGTGTAGGGCGAGCGGCTTCCGATCAGGAGATCAAGGCCGCCTTTCGCCGTCTCGCCAAGGAATGCCACCCCGACACTTGCAACGGCGACACCACCTCGGAGAAGCGCTTCAAGGAAGTCAACGAAGCCTATGAGGCGCTGAAAGACCCGCAGAAGCGGGCGGCTTATGACCGCTTCGGCCATTCAGCCTTCGAGAACGGCATGGGAGGCATGGGCGGCCACCCGCACGGGTTCGGCGCCGACTTCTCAGCCTCCATGTCGGCCATGTTCGACGATCTGTTCGGCGAGTTCATGGGTCAGAGGCGGCCGCGCCAGCGCTCGGCGCGCGAGCGTGGCGCCGATCTTCGCTACAACATGGAGATCACGCTCGCCGAAGCCTATGAAGGCAAGACGGCGCAGATCCGCGTGCCGACATCCGTCACCTGCGAGGCCTGCACCGGCTCAGGCGCCAAGACGGGCACGGCGCCAACGACCTGCCGCACCTGCGGCGGCATCGGCAAGGTGCGCGCTGCGCAAGGCTTCTTCACCATCGAGCGCACCTGCCCCTCCTGCCATGGACGCGGCGAGGTGATCGAAACGCCGTGCCCGGCCTGCAACGGCTCGGGCAGAGTCACGCGCGAGCGCACGCTGTCAGTGACCATCCCGGCAGGCGTCGAAGACGGCACGCGCATCAGGCTCGCCGGCGAAGGCGAGGCGGGATTGCGCGGCGGACCTGCCGGCGACCTCTACATCTTCCTCTCCATCAAGCCGCATGAGTTCTTCCAGCGCGACGGCGCCGACCTGTTCTGCCGCGTGCCGATCGCCATGACCACAGCCGCGCTTGGCGGCCAGGTCGAGGTGCCGACCATCGACGGCGGCAAGTCGAAGGTGAAGATCCCGGAGGGCACCGAGAGCGGCAAGCAGTTCCGCATCAAGTCGAAGGGCATGCCGGTGCTGCGCTCAAAGCAGCAGGGCGACCTGTACATCCAGGTCGAGGTCGAGACGCCGAAGAGCCTCACCCGCAAGCAGCGGGAGCTGTTGAAGGAGTTCGAGAACGCCTCGAACGAGAGCACGAGCCCGGCGTCGACGGGTTTCTTCGCCCGCGTGAAGGAATTCTTTGAAGGCCAGTAGCGGCCCCGCGTCTATCCCCTATGTCCGCATATTTCCGCTCAATTCAGCGCATTTATCCGCGCATATCGGCGCAAATCCCCGCGCAAATCGCGTAGAGTGCGAAGCTGGCGCGGGAGGGCGACGGGAGGAGTAACGAATGCGGCTCTTGTTCTTCGCCGGCAGCACGCGGGAGGGCTCCTACAACAAGAAGCTTGCCAGGCTCGCCCAGCACATCGCCACGGCGAACGGCATCGAAGGGGTGTTCGTCGACCTCAGGGACTATCCCATGCCGCTGTATAACGGCGACCTCGAGGCCGAGCAGGGACCGCCGCAGAAGGCCGCAGAGTTCAAGGCGCTGCTTTCCGAGTATCCCGGCGTGTTCATCGCGAGCCCCGAATACAACTCTTCGGTCACGCCTCTTCTCAAGAACACCATCGACTGGGTCACGCGCGTCAGGGCCAAGGGCGAGACCGGGCTCGAAGTCTACAAGACGCGGGTGTTCGCCATCAGCGGGGCCTCGCCAGGCTATTACGGCGCCATGCGCAGCCTACTCAATCTCAGGCAGATTCTCGCCGTCGGCGTCGGCGCTACGGTGATCCCGCAGCAGCTCGCCCTGCCCCGCGCCAACGACGCCTTCGAGGAGGACGGCAGCCTCAAGGACAAGGCTCAACAAAACATGCTGAAGGACGTGGTGGAGAAGCTCGCTATCGCCGCCAAGAGGTTCGCCGCGTGACGACCCATGCACGCGACCGGTTGATCGTGGCGCTCGACGTGCCAAGCGCGGACCAGGCGCGGGCGCTGATCGATGCGCTGCAAGACAGCGTCGGCGTGTACAAGATCGGCCTTGAGCTGCTGTTCGCAGGCGGCATGGCGCTCGCAAGCGAGCTCGCCTCGAGGGGGCGCCGCGTGTTCATCGACGCCAAGCTGCTCGATATCGAGGCGACGGTCGAGCGCGCCACAGCTTCGATCGCCCGCACCGGTGCAGAGTTCCTCACCGTGCACGCGGTCGACCGGAAGACGCTCGACGCCGCGGTGCGCGGCCGGGCAGACAGCAGCCTCAAGCTTCTCGGCGTCACGGTCTTGACCAATCTCGGGCCGGCTGACCTCGTGCAGCAGGGTACCGACATTCCGCCTGGCGAGCTCGTGCTGCACCGAGCCATGTTGGCACGAGAGGCTGGCTTCCACGGCGTCGTCGCCTCGGGGCTCGAGGCTGCGGCCATCCGCGACGCCGCTGGCACAGGGTTTTTCATCGTCACGCCGGGCATCAGGCCTGAGGGTGGCCCAACTCAGGATCAGGCACGAGTTGCTACCCCGGCAAGGGCCATTGCCGCCGGCGCCGACTATCTCGTGGTTGGGCGGCCGATCACCGCGGCGCCGGACCCGCGCGCTGCGGCCGAGGCGATCGTCGCGGAGATCGAGTCAGCCATGTCAGGCTAGCTCAGCAACACGCTGAGCGATCAGCCGAGCGAGCGCGTCACCCTCGCCTGCGACCGCGACTTGCTTCAGCCGCGACTTGCCGCCGTAGGCGACCGTGACGGTGGATGGCGGCACGCCGAGCCACTTCGCGATCAGCGTTTCGAGTGCGTCATTGGCGCGGCCGGCCTCAGGCAGCGCGCGCACGCGCGCCTTTAGCACACATGCACCGGCCTTATCCTCCACGCCGGCGACTTCGTCGCGATTAGATTTTGGTGTCAGCCGCACGGGAATAATCACGCCGTCGCGGCTGCGGCGCAGGGACAGCGCGAGAGGCTTGGCCGCTGCCGCGCTCAAGTTGACGGGATGACCGCCGGGGCGAGCCAGCCGAGCAGCACTACGTCGCGCACGAACAGGAGGAGCAGGATCAGGATCACCGGCGAAATGTCGATGCCGCCGAGATTGGGCAGGATGTTGCGGATCGGCCTGAGTGCCGGCTCGGTCAGCCGGTACAGCATATCGGCGATCGACAGCACGAACCGGTTGTTCGTGTTGACCACATTAAAGGCGACGAGCCAGCTCAAAATCGCGCTGGCGATCACGACCCAGATATAGAGGTCGATGACAAGAACGATGAAACCGATCAATGGAGCCATGAACCCTCTCCTCGCGGACGCATCATCTAGCGGAGAGGCGGCGATGAGG
>DASUZQ010000058.1:0-7258 GCA_036376815.1 Methyloceanibacter sp.
GGTCGTCGTAGAGGACGCTCAAGCCGGCGGCCTCGAGCTTGGCGTAAAGATCCTCGCAGACCCTGTCAGTGTCCGCATCGCCGCTCTTGACGTTGATCAGGCCGACATCGAACGGCGCGACGCTCGCCGGCCAGGTGATGCCGGCATCATCATGCGACGCCTCGATGATGGCGCCCACCAGCCGCGACACGCCGATGCCATAGGAGCCCATCTGCACCGTCACCAAGCCCCCATCGGGGCCCTGAACCTTGCATCCCATGGGTTCGGAGTACTTGGTGCCGAAGAAGAAAATATGGCCGACCTCGATGCCACGGGCGGTGACGCGGTCAACTTCAGGCACCTCCTTGGCAAAACGGGCGGCATCGTGCTTCTCGCTGGTGGCAGCGTATTTGCCGGTCCAGGACTGGATGATGGGCGTGAGATCGCTTTCATAGTCGAGGTCGGCCCCCGGCGGCTCGAGCTTGACGAGATCGCGGTGGCAATAGACCTCGCTCTCGCCGGTATCGGCGAGGATGATGAACTCGTGGCTCATGTCGCCGCCGATCGGCCCCGATTCGGCGGCCATCGGAATCGATTTCAGCCCCATGCGGTTGAAGGTGCGCAGGTATGAGACGAACATCTTGTTGTAGGAGATGCGCGCATCTTCGAGGGTGAGATCGAAGGAGTAGGAATCCTTCATCAGGAACTCGCGCCCGCGCATCACGCCAAAGCGCGGCCTGATCTCGTCGCGGAATTTCCACTGGATGTGATAGAGGATGCGCGGCAGCTCCTTGTAGGACTTCACGCCGTCACGGAAGATCTGGGTGATCAGCTCCTCGTTGGTGGGCCCGTAGAGCATCTCGCGCTCATGGCGGTCGCTGATGCGCAGCATCTCCTTGCCGTAGACCTCATAGCGGCCGCTTTCGCGCCAGATCTCGGCCGGCTGGATGGTCGGCATGAGCAATTCGAGCGCGCCGGCACGGTCCTGCTCCTCGCGCACGATTTGTTCGATCTTGCTTAACACCCGATAGCCGAGGGGCAGCCAGGAATAGATGCCGGCGCTCGATTGGCGGACAAGGCCGGCACGCAGCATGAGCTTATGGGAGACGATCTCGGCTTCCTTCGGGTCGTCGCGCAACAGGGGCAGGAAATAGCGGCTGAGGCGCATGAGGAGCCGTGCTCGTGGCTTGTAGGGCTGGCGAAACCGTTTCGCGGCTATAGCTTACTTTGGCGCGGGTTAGCAATCGCGGGAGGAGCGGCCCGCTCTCTCCACCAGAGCGTGCGAATCGCCTCGGCCGCTTACCGATTGGGTCGTGCAACAGGACGTGGCGATGAGGCCACGAATTTCTCGATCTGACTAATTTTGAGGCGATCTGCCTACGCCGAACCGGCGCGAAGGCATGAATTTATGCCGTTCAGTCACAATCATGGTGACAATTTGGCGCGGCCTTGCTAGTGTCCCTGCCACAACGTGATGAGGGTTCGGGACCGGTAGTGATCTCGGAGTCACGCGTTGAGATTGGACCAGGTCCAAGTCTTGGGAGGAAGTAGCTCCAGGCGCGCTGATAAGCAGTAAAGCAGGCGCAGCCGCTCATCCAGCCAGCAACACTCGACAGTCAAGACTGACGGCGAGCCTCGTCCAGGCCGGTGAGATAAGGAGTATTGAGACGACAAAGAAAGCAAGGTCGTTTGACCTTGCTTTTTTTGTTGCGGGCGCCTCTCGGGCGAGCCGTCAGCGCACCGTTTCGTAGCGCGGCAGGAACGGAATCTGGTCGAGCGTGATCACGCGATGGACGATGATCACATAGATCGCCGCGAACACGATGCTTGCGACCACCGTGGTGGCCAGCATCTTCGGCAGCAGTCTCGGCTGGTGCGGCGCGCTTTCCGGCGTGCCGGGAGAAACCTCACCCTCCTCGGCCTGGGTGCGCACGCCGATCGGCAGCATGGCGAACAGCACGACCCACCAGATCACGACGTAAATGGCGATGGCGAAGCTCAGCGTCATGGCCTACGCCTGCTCGAGCTCCACCAGCGTGCCGCAGAAATCCTTGGGATGAAGGAAGAGCACCGGCTTGCCATGGGCGCCGATCTTTGGATCACCTTGGCCGAGCACGCGGGCGCCTTCGGCGATAAGCCGGTCGCGTGCCGCGACGATGTCCGGCACCTCGTAGCAGAGATGGTGGATGCCGCCATTGGGGTTGCGCGCCAGGAAGGCAGCGATCGGGGATTTGTCGCCGAGCGCACCGAGCAGCTCGACCTTGGTGTTGGGAAGCTCGATGAACACCGTGGTGACGCCATGCTCAGGCTGATCGACCGCGGGCGAGACTTTGGCGCCGAGCGTGTCGCGATACACCTTGGTTGCCGCCGCAAGATCGGGAACGGCAATGGCAACGTGGTTCAAACGTCCGATCATCTGCGTTCTCGCTCCAATCGTTATGGCCGGAACTGCGCCCGGCCATGAGAAGCCATTAGCATGGTCTTGAGCAAGTTATCTAATGCGCTATCGCGCTTCGCGCCACTTGAGCGCTAGATCACCGTCAGCAACACAGAGCATACCGGCTTCTTGCCCCAGGCCTGATTGACCGCGGCACGCACGCCGCGGCGGACAGCTTCGCTGACGAGCGCCTGATCTTTGCGCCGCGGCCGCGGAATGCTCTCGATGGTGCCGATGGCGGCTTCCCTTGCGATGGTCTCAAACGAGATGCCTTGCATGTCCGTGGCGGGAATGCCGGAGAGCGCCACCTCTGGATCGGCGAGCAGCATCCCCTTGTCCGAGAGCACCAGAGAGACCGACACGGAGCCGGCAAAGCTCAGCTTGCGCCGCTCCCGCACCTGCCCGTCATCGGCGCGGGTGATGATGGTACCGTCGCGATAGAGGCGCCCTACCGGAACATCGTCGATGATTGCGACGGGAGGAGGTGCCAGGCGCACCATCGCCCCGTTCCGCGCGCGGATCACTTCGGGCACGCCGAGCGTCTCGGCAAGCCTGGCCTGCGCCTCAAGATGCTTGCCCTCGCCGTGCATCGGGATGGCGATCTGCGGACGCACCCAGCGGTAGAGCTGCTCGAGCTCGCCGCGCCGCGGATGACCCGACACATGCACCGGCGCGTCGCCGTCGGTGATCACCTCGATGCCGAGATCGGCGAGGCCGTTCTGCACGCGCCCGACCGCCTTCTCGTTGCCCGGGATGGTGCGGGAGGAGAAGATCACCCGATCGCCGGCATCGAGGCTAACATTGGGATGCTCATCCAAAGCGATCCGCGCCATGGCGGCGCGGGCTTCGCCCTGGCTGCCGGTACAGAGCGCCACGACCTTCCGCGCCGGGACGTTCTCGAATTCGCTCTCCTCGAGGAAGGCAAGGTCCGGATCGAGATAGCCGGTCTCTTGCGCCGCTTCGATCACGCGATACATGGCGCGGCCGACCACCACGAGCCTGCGGCCGGCGGCGCGCGCGGCATTGGCCACGGAGCGGATGCGGGCCACGTTCGAGGCGAAGATGGTCACCGCCACGCGCCGCGGCGCCTCGGCGATCAGGCGCTCGAGCGTGACCGCGACATCGGCCTCAGACGGCGACATGCCGTCACGGATGGCGTTGGTCGAGTCGCAGATGAGCGCGGTCACGCCCTCCTCTCCCAGCGCCTTGAGGCGCGCCACGTCGGTCGGCGCGCTGGTCAGCGGGTGCTCGTCGAGCTTCCAGTCAGCGGTATGGAAGACCGTGCCGAGATCGGTCTTGATGATCACCGCCGACGGCTCGGGGATCGAATGGGACATGTTGACGAGCTCGATGTCGAACGGACCGATCGTGAAGCGGTGTCCCAATGGAACGACATGAAGCGGAAAGTCCGGGAGAAGCCCGGCCTCGCCGAGTTTCGACTTCAGCATCGCGGCGGTGAAGGGCGTCGCATAGACGGGCACGCCGCCAAGCCTCGGCCAAAGATCGGCGACGGCGCCAAGATGATCCTCATGGGCATGGGTGAGGAGCAGGGCCTTCAAGTTCGGGCGCTCAGCCTCGAGGAAACCGATATCGGGGAGGATCACGTCCACGCCGGGCTCGGTCTCGCCGCCGAAGGTGATGCCCATGTCGACGATGAGCCACTCACGGTCGTCGGCCGGACCATAGCCGTAGAGATAGAGGTTCATGCCGATCTCCCCCACCCCGCCAAGGGGGACGAACACGAACTCTGGCCTTTGTCGGTCGGAACGTCGGGACATGCTCTAAACTAAGACTAGGGGATTGATGAGGCAGCGAAAAACACGTCGCCGGCGGCGATGCGGCGCTCGGCACCATCGCTCATCAGGAGCCTGAGCGCACCCCCTGAATCGAGGCCGGCGTAGGTTCCTTCCGCTTCTTCGCCGGGGAGGCGCACGCGCAAGGGACGGCCGGTTGGCCCTGCCCGGTCGAGCCAGGCGCGCCGCACCGTTTGGAACGCCACCCCCTCCGCCCAGCGGGAGAGCCAGGCATCGGTGACGGCGGCGAGGGTCTCGAAGGCTGCGGCCGGGGTCGCCGAACCGCCATGCGCGGCAAGGCTTGTCGCCGGCTGCTCAAGCTCGGGGGGGTAGCTTGCGAGGTTGATGCCGGTGCCGATCACTACCTTGCTGCGGTTCGGAGCAGCCTCGCTTGCGCCTTCGATGAGCATGCCTGCGACCTTGCCGCCCTTGAGCAGCACGTCGTTCGGCCATTTGAGCAGAAGCTCGGAGCGGGCCTCGTCGGGCAGAAGCTTTGCCGCCGTGTCATAGGTCACGACCCCGGCAAGGAGCGCGAGCTGCCCCGCCGTCCGCAACGAGCAGCCAAGCCCGATGAGCAGGCTCGCGAACAAATTGCCGTGCTGGGACTGCCATTGCCGCCCGTAGCGGCCACGTCCGGCCGATTGCCGGAGAGACCAGATCCATAGAGGGCCAGGCTCGCCACCCTCAGCCCGGCGGCGCGCCTCGGCGTTGGTGGAGTCCACCGTCTCCAGCCGCAAGAGGCGGTAGCCGGAGGGAACTTTCGGCAATGATGAGGCGAAAGGCGGCATCAGAACAGTGATTTGGCGGCGGCCTCGGCAACGTTCACCAGCGGTGCCGGATAGACGAAATAGAACAGAATGAAAAGGCCGGATCCACCGAGCACTGCGGCGAGCAGCCCCGGCATGGGCTCGAACCGTTCGACGGGGGCGTCGAAATACATGATCTTGACGATGCGGAGATAATAATAGGCGCCCACCACGCTCAACAGCACGCCGATGACCGCGAGCGCATAGAGTCCGGCGTTGATGGCGGCGAGGAAGACATAGAACTTGGCGAAGAAGCCGGCGAGCGGCGGGATGCCGGCGAGCGAAAACAGCAGCATGGCGAGCAGGAAGGCCATCATCGGACTCGTGTTCGACAAGCCAGCGAGCTGGTCGATGTCTTCCACCATGCGCCCGTGGCGGCGCATGGCGAGGATGCAGGCGAAGGTGCCGAGCGTCATGGCGAGATAGATGGCGAGATAGACGATCACGCCCTGCACGCCCTCCGCCGTGCCGGCAGCAAGGCCGACCAGCGCGTAGCCCATATGGCCGATCGAGCTGTAGGCCATCAGGCGCTTGATGTTGCGCTGCCCGATGGCCGCGAAGGAGCCGAGCGCCATCGAGGCGATGGCGAGGAAGGTGACGATCTGTTGCCATTCGTGCGTGACCGAGGGGAAGGCGGCAAACAGCGTGCGCACCGTCAGCGCCATGGCGGCAAGCTTTGGCGCCGCGGCGAAGAAGGCGGTGACCGGCGTCGGCGCGCCCTCATAGACGTCAGGCGTCCACATATGGAACGGGACTGCCGAGATCTTGAAGGCGAAGCCGGTCATCAGGAAGACGAGGCCGAAAATGAGGCCGAGATTGGCGCCTGAGGGCTGCACCGCGGCGGCGATATCGGTGAACAAGGTCGAGCCGGTGAAGCCGTAGATCAGCGAGGCTCCGTAAAGCAGCATGCCGGAGGAGAGCGCGCCGAGGACGAAATATTTTATCCCGGCCTCGCTCGATTTCGCCGAGCGCCGGTCGAAGGCGGCAACGACGTAGAGCGACAGGCTTTGCAGCTCGAGCCCGACATAGAGGGCGATGAGATCGTTGGCGGAGATCATCATCAGCATGCCGGTGGTGGCGAGCAGCACGAGGATCGGGAACTCGAATTTGAGGCGCCCTTCCCCCCGCCAATAATCGATGGACATGATCAGCGTGACGGCGGACCCGGTGAGCGTCAGCAGCTTCAGGGCACGGGCGAAGGGATCGACGATGAAGCTGTCGCCGAACAGGGTGATCGTGCCGCTCTCCCGCAACACGAAGAATCCGGCGAGCGCGAGGAAGAGGACCGCGGCCCACAGGATGAGTTCGGCCTGCTCCTTGCGCGTGAAGACGCCCACGAGCAGCAACACCATGGCGCCGGTCGCCAAGGTCAGCTCGGGCAGCGCGACCGACAAATGCAAGGCTGGTGACACTCTCTCCCCCTATGGCAGCAGCGCGACGCGCGCCTGCTCCGCCGCGGCAAGTGCGGTGTGATAGTTCTTGATCAGAGCTTCCACCGAGACCGCGCTCGCATCGAGGATCGGTCCAGGATAGAAGCCGAAGAAAATGGTGAGCACGACGAGCGGGCTCATCACCGCCACCTCGCGCCAGGAGAGGTCGGTGATGTATTTGAGCGCGGGCTTTTCAAGCTTGCCGAAAATGATGCGCCCATAGAGCCACAGCGCGTAGGCCGCCGAGAGGATGATGCCGGTGGTGGCGAGAAATGCCACCCAGGTGTTGATGCGGAAGGCGCCAAGCAGGCTCAGGAACTCGCCGACGAAACCGCTGGTGCCGGGCAGCCCGACATTGGCAAGGGTGAACACCATGAAGCAGAAGGCGTAGAGCGGCATGCGGTCGGCGAGCCCGCCATAGGCCGAGATCTCGCGGGTATGCATGCGGTCGTAGATCACGCCGACCGAGAGGAACAGCGCACCTGAGACGATGCCGTGCGACAGCATCTGGAAAATGCCGCCTTGCAAGCCCTGCATGGTCAAGGTGAACACGCCGATGGTGACGAAGCCCATATGGGCGACGGAGGAATAGGCGATCAGCTTCTTCACGTCCTCCTGCGCGAGCGCCACCAGCGACGTGTAGATGATGGCGACCACTGAAAGCGCGAAGATCAGCGGCGCGAACTCGGCGGAGGCAAGCGGGAACATCGGGATGGAGAAGCGCAGGAACCCGTAGCCGCCCATCTTCAGGAGGATGCCGGCAAGGATGACCGAGCCTGCGGTCGGCGCTTCGACATGAGCGTCAGGAAGCCA
>DASUZQ010000059.1:0-4236 GCA_036376815.1 Methyloceanibacter sp.
GCTGCAAGCTTGGCGCATTCTTCATGGCGGAAGCAGCCGGTCAGGTGGTCGTTGACCATGCCGACGCCTTGCATGAAGGCGTGCATCGTCGTCGGCCCGGTGAAGCGGAAGCCGTGGCTCTTTAGAGCTTTGGCAAGAGCCTTGCTTTCCGGAGTCTCGGCTGGAAGGTCGGCCATTTTCTTGTAGGCGTTCTGCTTCGGGGTGCCGTCGACGAAGCTCCACAGGAATTGGCTGAAGCCGGGCCCCGACTCAAGCTCGAGGAAGGCTCGCGCATTTGAAATCGCGGCTTCGATCTTGCCGCGATGCCGCACGATGCCTTCGTCCTTGAGCAGGCTCGCGACCTTCCTTGGTCCATAGCGCGCCATTGCCTGCGCATCGAAATTGTCGAAGGCGGCGCGAAAGGCCTCGCGCTTGCGCAAGATGGTGATCCAGGAAAGCCCGGCCTGGAATCCTTCGAGCACGAGCTTTTCGAAGAGCGCGCGGGCGTCTGATTTCGGTACGCCCCATTCCTGGTCGTGATAGGCGATGTAGAGCGCATCGCTCCCTGACCATGGGCAGCGCTTCGCTTCAGCCTTGCTCATGAGGCTGCCGCAGCGGGAGTCTTGAGACGCGCCCAGGCAGGAATGCGCAGGCCGACGTTCACTTCGCCGGCGCGCAACGGTACGCCGGCGGCCTTCGCCTCCTCGGCACGGTCGAGACGCAAAAGCGCAAGCCCCGAGCTGCCGCTGACCGAACTGAGCGTGCCGATCGATGCGCCGCCTGCGGTGATGTCGGTGCCTGAAGGCGGCAGAGGTCCCTCCCCTTCCACGCCGACGATGCGTTTCCGCGCCGTGCCGCGATGCTCCATGCGCGACACGACCTCCTGACCGACGAAGCAGCCTTTGTTGAAATCGACGCCTGCGAGCTGATCGAACATCGCCTCATGCGGAAAGGCATCGCCAAAGGCGTAGTCGCGCCCGCCTTCGGGCACGCCAAGCGCGATGCGCTGCGCGTGATATTCGCCCTCGCCAGCAGGCGTGCAGCCGAGATTGCCGAGACTCGTGCCAGCGGAAAGCAGGATGCGCTGCCCGAGAGCCGGCAGCCGCGGATCGGCATAGGCGATGGCGCCGTCGGGAAGCTGGGGCGCCGGGCCCCAGGCTGCGGCTACCGTGAGGGCCGGATCCTCGGCGATCTCCACCTCGGCGCGGAGTCTGTAGAAACCGAGCCGCTGCACGAGCTCGGCGGCCTTAGCCTTGGCTATTTCGAGCAGGAAGCCCTCCCCTGCCGGCACCACGAAAAAATCGAACAGGACCTTCCCCTGCGGCGTAAGCAGGCCGGCATGGACGGCGCCGCCGGGCTTCGCCTTGTCGATATCGTTGGTGACCAGCCCTTGCAAAAAGCTGCCGGCGGCCGGGCCTGAGACCCGCACGACCGCCCGGTCGGAAAGAAGCGCCGCGTTGCATTTCTTCATGGTCATGCTCTAGAGACTTATTCACACGGACGTAAGGCCGCAAGCTTCAGCGAAAGCCTCATCTTGCCCGAAACCTTCGATCTCCTCATCAAGGGCGCGACCCTGGTCAACCATGCCGGCGAAGGCCTTGCCGATATCGGCGTGAAGCACGGCCGTATCGTGGCGATCGGCAGCTACGTCGGCCACAGCGCCGGCAGAACCATCGACGCGGCCGGCCTGCACATTCTGCCCGGTGTTATCGACACGCAGGTGCATTTCCGTGAGCCTGGGCTCGAGCACAAGGAAGATCTCCAATCAGGCAGCCGCTCGGCGGTGCTTGGCGGCGTCACCGCCGTGTTCGAGATGCCGAATACGAAGCCGCCAACGGTGACCGCAGGGGCGCTCGCCGACAAGGTCGTGCGCGGGCGGGGACGCATGTATTGCGACTTCGCCTTTTTCGTCGGCGCGACGCGAGAGAATGTCGAGGAGCTTCCACGCCTGGAAAGGCTTCCAGGCGCCGCCGGCATCAAGGTGTTCATGGGCTCTTCCACCGGAGACCTGCTCGTCGATGACGAGGAGACGCTTGCCCGCATCCTTGCTCTCATCGAGCGCCGCGCCGCCTTTCACGCCGAGGACGAAGCGCGGTTGCGCGAGCGGGCACCGCTCCGCCGCGACGGCGACCCGGCAAGCCACAGCGAATGGCGCGACCCAGAGGCCGCGCTTGCCGCGACCGCCAAGCTGTTGCGTCTCGCCACCGCGGCCGGCAAGCGCGTGCATGTGCTGCATGTGTCGACGGCGGCAGAGATGCAACTGCTCGCGCTACACAAGGATGTGGCGAGTGTAGAGGTGACGCCGCAGCATCTGACCCTTGCCGCGCCGGAAATCTATCGCAAGCTCGGCACGAGAGCGCAGATGAACCCGCCGCTTCGCGACGCCGCGCATCAGAACGGGTTGTGGTGGGGGCTCACCCAGGGCGTGGTCGACGTGCTCGGCTCGGACCACGCGCCGCATACGCTTGAAGAAAAGGCGCAGAGCTATCCGGCCTCGCCCTCAGGCATGCCGGGCGTGCAAACCCTCGTGCCGGTGATGCTCGACCACGTCAACAAGGGACGGCTCAGCCTCGCGCGCTTCGTCGATCTCACCAGCGCAGGGCCGCAGCGCCTGTTCGGCATTGCCGGCAAAGGCCGCATTGCCGCGGGCTACGACGCCGACTTCACCATCGTCGATCTCAAAGCCGAGCGCGTGATCGAGGAGGACTGGATCGGCAGCAAATGCGGCTGGACTCCCTTCGCCGGCGAGAAAGTCAAAGGCTGGCCGGTCGGCACCGTCGTGCGCGGGACACTCGCCATGTGGGAAGGCGAGCTTGGGGCAGCTTCCGGCGAGCCCGTCCGCTTCGGCGAAGCCTTGCCGCGCGATCCCCTCGCCTAAACCGTTAGCGCAGGAAATAGTGCCACACGCCATCGGCGCCAATGCCGGCGCGGTAATAGGTGTATTTGCCGCTTTTCTTCATCTCGACGCCGAGCGGCGGCGGAACCACGCGATAGAAATCAACCTCTTGCGCCGGCGTGAGCTTGGTCAGGTCCATCTCGGCGAAATAGGGCCAGATATACATCACGTCCTTGCCCTCGCCTTTGCGCATGAAGCCAGAGCTGAACACGTTCATCATGGCGGCGAGGATGTCGTGGCCCTGGCCGTCGGCGGAGTTCTTCTTCCAAAAGGCGATCGGGTCGCTGACCGCGGTCGCGCTCAGCATCGGCGGCAGCTCGTTCTCCTCGAGCACCGGCAGCATCTCGTCGATATTGCCGCTCTGTGCCGCAACCACGATGCTCTGCAGCGTGTCCCTTATCTCATCAGGCAACCGGTTGAAGTCGTAGATCACTTCAGGAGTTCCCGGCGGAGGCGCCTCGGCGCCGGGCGGCGCGGGCGACGGCGCGCTTTCGGACTTCGGCGCATCGCTTCCCGGCTTTGACGCCGGGGCCGCTTCAGGCTTCGCTGCCTCGCTCGCAGCCATCGCCTGCGGCTTTTCGTCTTTGCCGGCTGGCGAGATTTCCTGGCCGTTTTGGACCGCGGCGCGAGAGACGTGTTCTCCCCACTGGCCATAGACAATGAGAAGCGTGCCAGCTACCAATGCTGCGAAGGCCGCCATGACGATTTTTGTGCGACTCATCCCACCTCCCTCAGGCGCTTCGCCACTTTCGCACAGCGGCGGGCGCCTATCCTATGCGCAGGGCGCCAAGCTCTCGCGACTATTCTTCCCCATCGATCAGCAGCGATAGGCACTTGCCGTCCGGCGCGCATATCGTCCTGTCCGGCATCCAACTGGTGCTAGCCGGAATTGGCGTTGGGCTGCTGGTAGCGGCGCCCATCGGACCGGTCAATGTCCTTTGCATCCAGCGGGCCGTAACCAACGGATTTTGGGGCGGCCTCGCCGCAGGTATCGGCGCCATGCTCGGCGACGGGTTGCTTGCGGCCATCGCCGCCTTCAGCGTGACGGCGATCTCCGACGTGTTGATCGCCTACTCCGGACTGATCCAGCTCGTCGGCGGCGTGCTGCTAATCGTCTTCGGCATCGGTCTCCTGTTCGCGCCGCCAATGCTGCTGATCGCGCCGGGGCAAAAATCCCACCTTTGGGATCATTGGGGCATCATTCCCCAGACCTTCTTTCTCACCATCTCCAATCCAGGCGCCATTCTCGGCATGCTCGCGCTCATCGGCGGACTCGGTTCGCTGATCGGCGGCCTCGACACCTATCTCGAGGCGCTGTTGCTCGTCGTGTCGGTGATGGGCGGGAGCCTGTTGTGGTGGCT
>DASUZQ010000060.1:0-2730 GCA_036376815.1 Methyloceanibacter sp.
CTCGCCGATGCTTTCGCCGGCAAGCGCAAAGAGGCGACGGAGATCGTTCGCCTCGATGAGAAAGATTTGGCGGAGGATGCGGCGCGGCTCGAGGTCGAGCTTCGCACCATTCCGATGTTCGCCGAGACGAAAGTCGTCCGCGTCGCCGCCGGCGCCCGGCTCGACGTTCCCACGCTGAAGGCGCTGCTCGAGGCGCCTCTTGCCGGTGCGCTCGTCATCGAGGCAGGGGCGCTCAGGCCTGACTCGGCATTGCGCAAGCTGTTTGAAAGCCACAAGACGGCGGCAGCGCTGCCGAGCTACAGCGACGAGCGCTCGGCCTCCGAGCTGATCGATGAGGAGCTCGACAAAGCAGGCCTCAAGATCGACAGCGACACACGTAGCTACCTCATGACGCGGCTCGGTGCGGATCAGGCTCTTTCGCGCGCCGAGGTCGCCAAGCTTGCTCTGTTCGCGAGCGGGCATGGACGCATCGCGCCAGAGGACATCGATGCGATCGTCGGCGACAGCGCCTGATCCGCACCGAGCCGCGTCATGAGATAGCTTCGTGTGTCGCTGTGGATCTTCAGGTCGGCTTTGTCGAGCTCCTCGTCGATCAGCTCGGAGGCCGAGCGCTCGTCGCTGTAGCTCGGCAGCGCTGCCGCGGTCTTGTGGCTTTCGAACAGTTTGCGCAATGCCGAGTCCGGCCTGAGGGCGCCAGCCTCGATGACGAGTGCACCGGCGAGAGGCGCTTCGAGCAGCGCCTTCAGCATGGGAACGTCGAGCCGGGCACCGGCGGCGACGCGGACGACTTTCCTCTCGGCGAACATCGGAATGGTGCGAAGCTCGACCTCGAGCCGCGCCGCATCCTCCGCCAAATCTTTCTCATCGAGGCGAACGATCTCCGTCGCCTCTTTGCGCTTGCCGGCGAAAGCATCGGCGAGCGCCGTGGCGCGCTCGGCAACGAGTCCCGCGTCGGGACCGTACACGAGAGCTGCGCGGCACTCAGGTTCGAGAGATTTGAGGATGCGCTGAAACGATCCGGTCTTGTAGGCGACCATGGCGAAGGAACGGCCGTGTTGTCGCGACGCGCTTTAAGCCGACTGCGACAGATAGGCGGCGATGCGGACCTTGATGCTTTCGGCGACGGTGCGCGCCGCGCGGTTCTCCGCGTCGTAGCGGGCACGCACATTGGAGAAGATGGTCTCGAAGCGCTCATACGGCGCCCGCGACGTCGCCTTGCCTTCGAGCACGACCCTGCCGTCATTGCTGATCAGCTTGAACGTGGCGTCGAGCTCGTAGACTTGGCTCTTGGCGTCGCCCGAAATCTTGACGAGCTCGTTGGTCAGGCTTTCTTTGATGACGATGTCGAGCTTGTAGGTCGTCCCCGCCTGTCCGCTACCGCCGGTGTTCTCGAAGATCAGCTCGTTGCGCACGCGCTGGCCGACACGGCCGGGGATGGGGGTGATGTCGACGCCAGCCATGGCCGCGGCCAATCGGGAGCCTCCGGCGGTCGTGCCGTAAAGCGGCTGGATGCCGCAGCCGGCCAAGCTAATGGCCGCGGTCACAGCCAAAGCCGCAAGCAATGGCCTATGCCACCACATTGACGATCCTCTGCGGTACGACCACAACCTTCTTGATTCGACGTCCCCCAATAGCTCGCACGACATTGTCGAGCTTTAGCGCAGCAGCTTCAATATCTTCCTTCGCGGCATCGCGCGCAATCCTCAATTCATCGCGTCTTTTTCCGTTCACCTGTACCGCAATTACCACGGTATCGTCGGCCAAAAGGGCCGGATCCGGGGCTGGCCAGGGCTGCTCGGCCACTAGGCCTTGATTCCCAAGAGCCAGCCAACATTCTTCAGCCAGATGCGGCACCATTGGGGCGGCGATTCGGGTGAGCATTTCCGCCGCCTCGCGCAGCGCGAATCGGAGGTCCGGGCCGGGTTTTTCGCCGGCGGCGTTGAGGGCCGCCGAGAGCGCATTGGCAAGCTCGTAGATATGGGCGATGGCGACATTGAAGCGGAGCTTATCGATCGCTGCGGTGACGGAGGCGGCGCTACGGTGAGCCGCCCGGCGAAGCTCCATGGCTTCGCTCCCCATCTCCGCCGGCGGCGGGCCGCCCTCCCCCTTCTCCGCCGCCTCGTTGACCAGCCGCCAAACGCGTTGAAGGAAGCGAAAGGCGCCGTCGACGCCGGCCGCCGTCCATTCGATGTCGCGCTCGGGCGGCGTGTCCGACAGCATGAACCAGCGCGCGGTGTCGGCGCCGTAAGCGGCGATGATGTCGTCGGGGTCGACCACGTTCTTTTTTGACTTCGACATCGATTCGATGGGACCGACGGTGATCGGCGCACCGGTCGCGGCGAGCACGGGAAGCCCCTCGCGATAGGCCACCTCCTTCGGCATCACCCATTTGCCGTGCGCGTCATTGTAGGTCTCATGCGTGACCATGCCTTGTGTGAACAGACCCTTGAACGGCTCGTCGACCGGCGAATGCCCCGTCTTGTGCATGGCGCGCGTGAAGAAGCGCGCATAGAGGAGATGCAAGATCGCGTGCTCAACGCCCCCAATATATTGGTCGACCGGGAGCCAGTAGCCGACCGCATTCGAATCGACCGGCTCTCGCGCGTGCGGCGAGCAGAAGCGCGCGAAGTACCAGGACGAATCGACGAAGGTGTCCATGGTGTCGGTCTCGCGCGTGGCAGGCCCGCCACAGCTTGGGCAGGTCACATGTTTCCAGGTGGGATGGCGATC
>DASUZQ010000061.1:0-6072 GCA_036376815.1 Methyloceanibacter sp.
ACGAATTCCGTTTGGCTGACCGCGCCGAAAGCTTGCAAGAAGGGCTTGGCGCTCGGCCCCGGTTGCTCGCGGGGAAGCGCCCTCGCAAGCTCGCTTGGCGCCGAAGGCGAAACGCCGGTGACGCTCTCCGAGCGCTTCAGCGGCTCGAACATCTCGCCATAGGTCAGTTGCGGCGCCGGAAGATTGGTGAGCAGCACCGAGACGATGATCAAGGGGACAGCAAAGCCCACGGCGCTGACGATGAATTGCGCGCTCGCGCTCCAGGTGAGCGAGCGCATGCCGCCGACGATAGTGACGCAGGTGATGATCACGGCCACGCAAGCGACGGCGAGCTGATGGGAGAGCGGCAGGAACATCGCGATGATCAGGGCCGCGACCTTGATCTCGGCGGCAAGCAGCAACGCCGCCGGCGGAAGTTGCAGCACGCTCGCCATGGCGCGCACAAAACGCGAGCGGAAGCGCTGGCCGAGAAAGGCAGGCATGGTGTAGGCGCCGGCCTTGCGCAGGTAGGGCACGAACAGGATGCCTGACACGATGAGGCCCGCCGTCCAGGCAAGCCCGATGGCGAGCGCGTCGAAGCCGAGAAAGAACAGCGTGCCGGTGTAGGCGAAAAATCCGGTTCCGCCGATCAACACCGCGGCGAGCACGGCGCCGTTATAGACGGGAGGCACGCGGCGCCCCGAGGCGAAGAAATCCTCGACGTTGAGCGTGCGGGCGCCGAGCGCAATGACGAGATAGAGCGCGAGCGGCACGAGGATCATGGCCCTCGCCACCCACGTCTCCTGCCAGCCGAGCTGCTCGAACATGGCGAGCGAGATCATGAGCGAAACGAAGGCGCTGGTGAGAATGCCGTAATAGGCGCCAAGATGGGGGTTCGCTTGACGGCGGCGCGAGAGGCTCATGGCGCGCTCAAATCTCCTCGCCTTCGCTGAAGCTCCGGTCGATGCGCTCCTGCACGCGGGTCGACCAGAAGGCGAGCGCCACCATGCCGATCAAGAGGCCCTGCGCCAGCAGGTAGAAGCCGAGCGGAAAGCGCAAGAATCCGACCTGATCGAGTGGTCCGGCGAAGGCCACCACCGCGAACACGGCAGCGAAAACGATGATCAGCGTGGCGATGGCAAGGATGAGCGTCTTCCAGCGGTGACGATCGCGTCCGGGCTGTTCCGACACCGAAGCTCTCCCTCAAGAAGCGCGTGGCCGCCAAGCAGTTACCAGTTGCGGCACCTGTTGCAAAAGGGGGTGCCCGAAATTCAAGCCTTGTTACAGCTGGTTTGGATTGGCGCCCAAACATGGCAAGCTAGAGGCTTGAGCCAATGGGAGCTTTTCGAGGAACCCGGCGATGTTGAACGAATTCAAGGAATTTGCGCTGCGCGGCAACGTCATGGACATGGCGGTCGGCATCATCATCGGAGCCGCCTTCTCCACCATCGTCAGGTCGCTGGTCGACGACATCATCATGCCGCCGATCGGCGTCGTGACCGGGGGCGTCGACTTTTCCAGCATCTTCATCGCGCTCAACGGCCAGCACTACGATTCGCTCGCCGCGGCGCGGCAGGCCGGCGCCCCGACCATGAATATCGGCCTCTTCATCAACAATGTGATCAGCTTCCTCATCGTCGCCTTCGTCCTGTTCATGGCGATCAAGGTCATGAACCAGCTCCGCCGCAAGCAGGAGGAAGAGCCTGCAAGCGAGCCGCCGCCGTCGCGCGAGGTGCAGCTTCTCGAGGAAATCCGCGACGCCTTGGTGAAGCGCGGTTAGGGCCCACTCGACAATCCCTAGTCCATTGCTGGGAGTGAACAAATTTTGCGCCAGCCTCCTCGCTGGGAAGGTTCTCTTCGCGCCAACGGCATCTGCGCAAAAAATTTCTTCTAATCTTCTGTCATAGGAACGATTTTGCTTCTTTTCGATCTCAAGCCCTACCAAGCGGAATGGATTTCCATTAAATTCGCTTACCAGACCAGACGTGACGTGACGGGAAAACCGATGGCGGCAAACGGCTCTACCACCGATGTCATTATTATTGGGGCGGGGCCAGTCGGCCTTTTCGCCGTATTTCAGCTCGGCCTCGCCAAGCTCAAGGCGCACGTGGCCGATATTCTCGACCGGCCTGGCGGCCAATGCGCCGAGCTTTATCCCGAGAAGCCGATCTACGACATCCCGGGCCTTCCGGTCTGCACCGGCCAGGAGCTGACCGACCGGCTGCTCGAGCAGATCAGGCCGTTCGAGCCCGTGTTCCATTTCGGCGAGATGGCCGCTGCCCTCGGCAAGACCGAGCATGGACAGTGGCAGCTCACCACCGACACCGGCCTTATCATCACCGCGCCCGTCCTGGTGATCGCCGCCGGCGGCGGAAGCTTCGTGCCGAAGCGTCCGCCCATCCCCGGCATCGAAGGATATGAAGGCAAGAGCGTGTTCTACGCCGTGCGCCGCATCGAGGAGTTCCGCGGCCGCCACATCGTCATCGCCGGCGGCGGGGATTCAGCGCTCGATTGGACCGTGAATCTCGCCCCGATCGCCGGCTCGCTCACCCTGCTGCACCGCAGGCCCGATTTCCGCGCCGCTCCTGCCACCGTCAGCAAGATGCGCGAGCTTGAGGCCGAGGGACTGGTGCGTTTCGAGCTTGGTCAGCCTGTCGGGCTGAAAGGCGCCGACGGCAAGCTTGAGGCCATGGCGATCAAGCGCATGGACGGCTCGACCGGCGAGATCGCCGCCGACACGCTACTTCCCTTCTTCGGCTTGACCATGAAGCTCGGGCCGATCGCCAATTTCGGGCTCAATCTCAACGAGAACCTGATCCCGGTCGACACCGAGAAGTTCGAGACCGGCACCAAGGGCATCTTCGCCATTGGCGACATCAACACCTATCCCGGTAAGCTGAAACTCATCCTTTCAGGGTTTCATGAGGCTGCGCTCATGGCGCAAGCCGCTCATCGCTACGTCCATCCTGACAAACCTTTGCGTTTCCAGTACACAACCTCCTCGTCCGAGCTGCAGCGTCTGTTGAAGGTGGCCTGACATGTTTGTCGTCGTGCGTATGCCGGACGGGTCCTCCCATCGCCTCGAGGCGCTCGAGGGTTGGCGGGTCATGGAGGTGATCCGCGACTGGGGCCTCCCCATCAAGGCCGAATGCGGCGGCGCCTGTGCCTGCGCCACCTGCCATGTCTGGGTGGACGCGAAATGGCTGCCGAAACTGACGGCTCCCACCCATGAGGAGCTCGAAATGCTGGATGGCGCCTTTCATGTCGATGAGCGTTCGCGCCTGTGCTGCCAGATCATCATGTCGCCTGAGCTTGACGGGCTCGAGCTCGAGCTTGCGCCCGAGAGCCTCGCCGACGCACCGCCGGCGCGCCTAGCGGTTGGAGGCTGAGAACCGATGCGGACGTTCCCGATCTTCGTCAGTGTCGACCGCAAGCCGCCTTTGGTGACGGGCGGCGGCGAGCTCGCCGCCATCAAGGCGCGGCTCCTGCTGAAGCGCGCCGAAACCGTCGACATTGCCGCCGATCGACTTGGGCCGGAGCTTGCCGAGCTTGAGCGCGCCGGCCGTGTCGCTCTCATCGCAGCGCAGCCTGGCGTCGATCAGGTGCGTGGGCGCCCATTGGTCATTGCCGCGACCGGCGACGATGCCGAAGACGCTCGCGTTGCCGCGATCGCCCGGGCGCTTGGCGTGCCCGTCAATGTTCCGGACAAACCAGCTCTGTGCAGCTTCGTCATGCCGGCCATCGTCGATCGCGGCGAGGTGACGGTTGCCATCGGCACCGAGGGCACCTCGCCGGTGCTCGCCCAGCGCCTGCGCGCCTGGCTCGAGCGCGAGCTGCATCCACGTCTCGATGCTCTGGCCGGTCTTGCCGGAGACTTCCGCGATGCCGTTGCCGAGAAGCTCCCGGCGGGCCGTCCGCGGCGCAAATTCTGGGAAGGCGTGTTCGACGGCGCCGCGAGCGAGGCAGCGCTTGCCGGTGAAGACAGCGAAGCACGCCGCCTGGTTGGCGAAGCGATCGAAGCTGCGGTGAAGGCGCAAGCCGTGCAAGGCCGCGTACTCCTGGTCGGCGCCGGCCCGGGCGATCCGGAACTTTTGACCCTGAAAGCCGTGCGCGCGCTGAAAGCCGCCGACGTCATTCTCTACGACCGCCTCGCCGGCACCGGCGTGCTGGAGCACGCCCGCCGCGAAGTCGAGCTGATCCCAGTCGGCAAGGCAAAGGGCGAGCACAGCGTCCCGCAAGACAAGATCCAGGAATTGATGATCGAGCGCGCGCGGGCAGGGCAAACCGTGGTGCGCCTCAAAGGCGGCGATCCTCTGGTGTTCGGCCGCGCCGGTGAGGAGATCGCCGCTTTGCGCGAGGCCGGCATCGAGGTCGAGATCGTGTCCGGCATCACCGCCGGGCTCGCCGCCGCGGCGTCCTTGCAGATCCCGCTCACCCATCGCGACATCTCCCACAGCGTGACCTTCATCTCTGGCCACGAAGCAGGAGGCGATGAGCCGAGCTTCGAGCATCTCGACCTCGCAGCTCTCGGCAACGGCGAGAGCACGCTCCTCGTCTATATGGGCGTCTCAACCGCTGGTCTGATCGCGCAACGGCTGCTCAATGCCGGCTGGAAGCCCGAATGCCCGGTCATCGCCGTTGAGAATGCGAGCCGCGAAACGGCGCGCCGCGTCTCCACCACGCTTGCCGAGCTCGCCGCCACACCTGAGCGCCTGGAACTGAAGAGCCCTGCCGTCCTCATCTTCGGCGAGGTCGCCGGGCTTCCAGCCGCAGGCCTCGTCGAAGACGTGCTGTCGCTAAACGAATTGAGGCGCGCCTATGCCTAGCGTCGTCACCGCCAACCGTCTCATCGACGGCATTGTCGTCTACCTCGCCCCCGACGGCGGCTGGGTTGAGGAGCTTGCCCGCGCCAAGCTCGCCGATACTGAGGACGAGACCAAGGCGCTGGAAAGCGAAGCCGCCAAGGCCGTCGCCGAACGGCGCGTCGTCGCCGTCTATCCCATGGAGGTCGCGCTCAATGACGGCGTGCCGGTTGCAACTTCCGTGCGCGAGCGCATCCGCGCCGCCCACCGGACCACTCTGACCAAGGACTGGTACGATGTACCGCTATGACGAGTTCGACCACGCTTTCGTGCATGAGCGTGTGTCGCAGTTCCGCGAGCAGGTCGAGCGCCGGCTCGCCGGCAAGCTGACCGAGGACGAGTTCCGTCCGCTTCGGCTTCGCAACGGTCTCTATCTGCAGCTGCACGCGTATATGCTGCGCATCGCCATTCCCTATGGTGTGCTCTCGCCCCGCCAGTTGCGTCAGCTTGCCATGATCGGCCGCCGCTTCGACCGCGGCTACGGCCATTTCACCACGCGGCAGAATTTGCAGTTCAATTGGGTGAAGCTGGTCGACGTGCCGGAGATCCTGAGCGCGCTCGCCGACGTCGAGATGCATTGCATCCAGACGAGCGGCAATTGCGTGCGGAACGTCACCGCCGATCCTTTCGCCGGCGCCGTCAACGACGAGCTGGAAGACCCGCGGCCCTGGTGCGAGGTGCTGCGCCAATGGTCGACGCTGCATCCCGAGTTCAGCTGGCTGCCGCGCAAGTTCAAGATCGCCGTGTCAGGCGCTGCGGAAGATCGCGCCGCCACCGGCTTCCACGACATCGGCTTGCGCATCGTGCGCGGGCCCGAGGGCCGGAACGGCTTCCGCGTTCTGGTCGGCGGCGGCATGGGCCGCACGCCCTATGTCGGACAAGAGATCAGGCCCTTCCTCGAGAAGGAGCACCTGCTCTCCTACATCGAGTCGATTCTGCGGGTGTACAATCTCCACGGGCGCCGCGACAACCTCAACAAGGCGCGCATCAAGATCCTGGTAAACCAGCTCGGCATCGATAAATTCCGCGAGGATGTCGAGGCCGATTGGGCGGCGACGCGCAAGGACGCTGTCGACCTGCCGGCGTCGGAATATGCCCGCATCAACTCCTATTTCGCCCCACCTGATCTCGTGCCTGGCCCGACCAAGGACGAGGGCGTCGAGCAGCGACGCATCACCGATCCCACCTTCGCCAATTGGCTCAAGCACAATGTGCGGCCGCATCGCGTACC
>DASUZQ010000062.1:0-6320 GCA_036376815.1 Methyloceanibacter sp.
TCCCTTAGGGTGGAGATAACGGTCCCACAAGGACCATGGGTCGGGGACCCTTCCCCGACCTCCGGGCGAGCGTTAGCGCCGCGCAATAAAGCTACTATGTCAGTTATATGACAGTTGGGTGACAGTGCGGGAAAGGGCCGGAAAGGCCCTGTGGAAAGCTATTCGGCGGCTGTTGCCTTGACGGGAAGGGTTTCGCGGGCCGGATCGAGGAGCACGGTGAAGGTCGAGCCCTTGCCGGGCTGAGAGGCAATGGCGAGCTCACCACGATGGCGATTGAGGATGTGCTTGACGATGGCGAGCCCAAGCCCCGTGCCGCCCTTCTCGCGGCTCGAGGTGACGTCGATACGGTAGAAGCGCTCGGTGAGCCGCGGCAGATGCTCTGGCGCAATGCCGGGTCCCTGGTCGATCACCGAGATCGCGTAGCGGCCAGGCTGCCGCCCCACCGGCGGGGCTTGCCTCGGCTCTAGCCGTATCTGTCCGCCCTTCACGCCGTAGCGGAAGGCGTTCTGCACCAGGTTCTGGAAGACCTGAACGAGCTCGTCGCGGTCGGCACGGACGATGGCCGGACGCGGGAACCGCCCAACAACCAGCCTGCCACCTGAATCGCGTGCGAGCGGTTCGAGCGTATCGCGCACGTGATCGAGCACATCGTTCAGATCGACGCGGCCGCTCGGCGGAACGTGGGCATTCATCTCGACGCGGGAAAGCGAGAGCAGCGCATCGATCAGGCGCGTCATGCGCGAAGCCTGCTCGGCCATGATGGCAAGGAAGCGTTCGCGCGCCTTGGGATCGTCCTTGGCGGTGCCTTGCAGCGTTTCGATGAAGCCGCGGAGCGAGGCAAGCGGAGTCCTGAGCTCGTGGCTCGCATTGGCAATGAAATCGGCGCGCATCTGGTTGATGCGCTCGACCTCGGTCAAATCCCGCAACAGCACGAGGATGTCGCTGTCGGGCTCCGATCCGCGGGTGAGCGGCGCCACGGTCGCGGCCATGCGCCGGCCAACGGGTACCCTCTCGGCATAGGTCACGGTGACGGCGCGGCCGCGCAAGGGTGCGGCGCTGACGGCGTCCAGGAATTCCGGGGTGCGGATCACCGAGGAGATATGGCTGCCTTCGCGCAAAGAGGCGAAGAGTCCCCTCGCCGGAGCGTTGCAGTAAAGCACCTGGCCCGCCGCATTAAGCAGGATGGTGGGATCAGGCAAGGCCTCGGCGATCACCCGCATGCGCGAGCTCGGCCGCGCCGAACTTGTCAACCGCGCGAGCTCGTTACCCTCGACGTCGTCGATCTCCTGACGCGGCAGGAGCGCGACCGAGGCGACGAACCCGAGGAACGCGGCGATGGCGAAGGGAAGCGAGAGATGGGCGACAACCACGAGCGACGCCATGATCACGGCGACCGCGACAATTAGCCATAGCGAGGACCACAACCTGGCAGCGAGCTCGTGGAGGCCGCGCAGCACGGCCGCGCCGGCCCTTGCCGGCAGGCTCGCGGCAAGTGGGGAGGCGGGGCGTTCTACCCGATCGATCAATACCTTTCCCCCACGACCAAGCGAATCATTTGAGATATCGCCGAGATAGTGCGCCTCCATCATTGCGCTGGCATTGTCACGCTTTTGCGACGGAGTACCCCAGCTCCCGTGACAAAGCCATGACAGAGTTCTGGCCGGCCGAGCCAGGCCCGCTTTATAGTTCCCCCAATTTAGGCGCCTTTCAAGATTATGACGCGCCGGAACAGCAAGGTTCAGGGTCAGTTCTTTCGGGCCGCGTCAAGGTCCGGCCTTTCAACGCCATCGCAGGCCAATTGGGGACGTGCATGAAGTGCGTAGCAGTTTGCGTGACGCTCGTTGCCTCGGTCACGGCGCAGTTTGCCTTGGCCTCGCCCCTGATCCCCGACTCTCCACTCGGCTGCCCGCCGGCCAAGACCATAACCGTCCCGCCTTCCGGAGAGGCCGAAATCGTTCTGGCCGAGGGGCCGCAACTGACCTCCGAGCGGGTCGCAGGGCCTTTCGATCAGCCACGCGCGGTCGGATTTCTGCCCGACGGCTCGTTCCTCGTCACTGAAAAAACGGGGCATTTGCAGCTCGTCGGGAGCGGCGGCGAGACCCGAGCAATAGCCGGCGTCCCGGAAGTGCTGACCCTCGCTCATGGCGGCCTGATCGATCTCGCTGTCGATCCTGACTATGCCCGCAACGGCACGATCTATTTTTCCTATCTCGTCGGTCAAGAGAACGCCTCCAAGATGCGGGTGATGAAGGCCAAGCTCGACGAGCGGAATGAAACTCTCACCGACCAGCAAGTCCTGTTCGAGAGCACAGCCGGGGCGCGGCCGGAGCAGATCGGCGGGCGGATCGTCGTGACCCCTGACGGCTACCTCTTCCTCACCCTCGGCGACCGGTGGGCTGGAGATCCGGCACAGGACCTTTCCAACGACGAGGGGAAGATCATCCGCATCCGCACCGACGGCTCGATCCCGGAGAGCAATCCCTTCAGATGGCGCGTCGGCGCACGGCCCGAGATTTGGAGCTATGGCCATCGTAATCCGCAAGGGCTCGCCTTCGATACGAAGCATGGCGAGCTATGGTCCGACGAGCATGGCCCGCGGGGCGGCGACGAGCTCAATCTCATTCTTCCCGGCCGCAACTACGGCTGGCCGCTGATCGGCTACGGTGTCGACTATTCAGGCCGCCCCATCGGCGATGGAAAGGGTGCCCGCCCGGGATTGGAGCAGCCGGTGCATTATTGGGTGCCGCTCTCCATCGCTCCCTCCGGGCTTGCGCTCGAGCCTGATCCTGACAACCGGATCATCTGGATCAGCACGCTCGCGGGCGAAACCCTGGTTCGGCTCATGCTTGGCGACGGCTGCACGGTGAGCGAGGAACATTTTCTGGAGCACCGGCTTGGACGTTTGCGCGATGTGCGCATCGATCCGAGCGGCGTCCTCTATGTGCTGACCGACGGGCCTGAGGGAATGTTGTACCGGCTGAACCGCGGGACCGGCGAAGAGGACAAGGAGAAGACCCACCTCTAGCGGCTAGGATCAGCGCGACAACCGCTTGGCGGCAATCTCGGCGAGATAGTCCTGAAAGCGCCGCTCCTTGTGCTCGCCAAGCTCGCGCAGATAGGTCCACGTGTAGAGGCCGGTGTCGTGCCCATCGTCGAACACAATGCGCGCAGCGTAATTGCCGACCGGCTCGATGCGCAGGATGCGCACGGCCTTCTTGCCCGGCACGGTGACGCGCTCTTCCGCACTGTGCCCCTGCACCTCGGCGCTCGGGCTCATCACGCGCAAGAGCTCGGCGGGAAGGTCAAAGCTCGCGCCATCGTCGAAGGCGACGGTGAGCAGCCGCCGGTCCTTCTCGACCTTGAGCTCCGTCGGCCAGGGATCGCTCTTTGCCATCGTTGCGGTCTACCCGAGGTCGATCTCGCCTTCGACCACGTGGCGCAAGCCGGTGCCTTCTCCGGTCAGCACGATCCTGACCTTGAGCACCCCCTTGCCGCCCAGGCCTTCCTCGCGCACCACCCGCTCGATCGCCTGCTGGGAGGTGACGCCGACCTCTTTCAGGAACTTCCGCATCGACATGTTGAAGCGCTGCTCGTCCATGGTCCAGTCTCCTTGAGCGGCCGGCCCTGATATGCAAAGGATCAATCGCCATATTAGGGTTGAATGACAAGCGCAGTCACGTGGGACGAGGCCAGCCACGAAACGGAAGACGGTGAAAATGCCGCGGAAAAGGACGGTCAAGCGCCGCGATCGCCTCGCAATCTCCTTGCAGGATGCGCGATTCAGGAAGCGCGTGGTAAAGAGCGGCAAGCACTATGACCGCAAGGCCAAGCTGCCGCCGGAAGATGAGACCTGAGCGATGCTGAAACCGATGCCACCGATGATCGACCCGTTCGGCCGTCGCATCACCTATTTGCGCGTCTCGGTCACCGACCGCTGCGATTTTCGCTGTGTTTATTGCATGGCCGAGTCCCCGACCTTTCTGCCGCGCAAGGATCTGCTCACGCTCGAGGAGATCGACCGGCTCGCATCCGCTTTCATCGCCAAGGGCGTGCGCAAAGTGCGGCTCACCGGGGGCGAGCCGTTGGTGCGCAAGAATCTCATTTGGCTGATCAAGTCGCTGTCGCGCCATCTCGGCGCCGGCCTCGACGAGCTTACCCTGACCACCAACGGCAGCCAGCTCGCCCGCTATGCAGGGCCGCTCGCGAACAGCGGCGTCGCCCGTATCAACGTCTCGCTCGACACGCTCGATGCGGCGAAGTTCAAGACGATCACCCGCTGGGGCGATCTCACGCAAGTGATGGCCGGCATCGATGAAGCCGACCGCGCCGGGATCAAGATTAAGATCAATACGGTTGCGCTCCGCGGCGTGAACGAGGACGAGATCGAGGCTTTGTTGCTCTGGGCGCATGGGAGAGGTTTCGACCTCACTCTGATCGAGACCATGCCGATGGGCGAGACCGGCAGCGACCGTACCGAGCAATATCTGCCTCTCAGCCTGGTGCGGGCACGGCTGCAGGACCGCTTCACCCTCGAGGAAAGCCCGCATCGCTCCGGTGGTCCCGCTCGTTACGTGCAGGTGCGCGAGACCGGAGGCAGACTCGGTTTCATCACGCCGCTCACCCATAATTTCTGTGAGGCGTGCAACCGGGTACGGGTGACCTGCACCGGCACTCTCTATATGTGCCTCGGCCAGGAGGATGCCGCCGATCTTAGAGCGCCCCTCAGAGCAAGCGAATCCGACCATTTGCTTAACGCCGCTATCGACGCGGCGATCGCGGCCAAGCCCAAGGGTCATGACTTCGTCATCGAACGAGGCGGCAAGCCGGCGCTCTCCCGCACGATGTCGACCACGGGCGGCTAGACCCTTCAGCGCTCGCTAAGGTTAACGCGCAACCCCCCGGATAGCTGAGACGGACAGTCCTTTTTGCATGGGTTTGTTAAGCACGCCGCTTACCCCGTTCTTAACCGCCGGGCGCCTAGTTTCTTTACCCGTACACTGACGGAACCTGCCGCTTAATGTCCGCCTTGGCGTCGCTCAAGAGAAATTGGCTGTTGGCGGCATTGGTGTTGCTTTGCGCGCTGACCGTCTTCGCCGCCTTCGTGGCGCCGAGCGAGATCGGCAAGATGGAGCTCGAGCTTGAGGCGTCGACGGCAGCCACGCGCATCGGCGCCGAGCTGAACGGGGAACCCGGCACCCTGGCCGATGCGTTCGCGCGCTCGGCTCTCGCGCCGTATCTGAGCGGCATCTTCGAGAAGCTCGGCTATGACCATCGCGTGCTCCGTTACGAGCTTTACGACCATGCCGGCAACCTCAGCTTCACGAGCGTCAAGGCGGGATTGACATTCGATCCGAGCGTGGCCGGCGCTCCTCGCGTGCTTCCAAGCGCGGAACCCACCGTCACGCTGCGCAACCGCTCGAATGCCGCCGTGTCGCATTTTGCGGTGCTCGCCATTCCGGCTCATTTGAGCGGCGAGGCTGATGGGACGCTCCTCGTCTATCTCGACCAGAGCGAACAGGCGAACGCGCTCTCCCGTTATTTCGGCCTCGTCGCCGGCGTGACCTTGCTGCTGCTCGGCGCCGGGGTGGCCACGCCGATCGCGCTTGCCTGGACGCGCAGCCGCCAACGGCTCGAGGCCGAAGCACGGCTGCGCTATCTCGAAACTCATGACCCCCTCACCGGCTTGTCCAATCGCAAGGCGTTCGACGACCTTTTGAGCAACGCGATGGCGACCATGCAGCAGAACCGAACACATATCGCCATGCTGTGCCTCGACGTGGACAAGTTCCATGAGATCAACGATTCGGTTGACCTTGCCACCGGAGACGCCGTGTTGCGCGAGGTCGGCAACCGCATCAGGTCGGCGCTGCGCACCGGTGACTTCGTGGCCCGGCGTTCGAGCGACGAATTTGCCGTGGCCATCGTCGATATCGACAATCTCGGCGAAGTCGTATCCTTCATGGATCGCCTGGCCGAGGCGCTGCGTGTTCCCATTCGCATTGCCGACAAGGAATTCATGTGCACCATGAGTGCCGGCATTGCGCTCGCGCCGAATGACGGCGACACCGCGCCGGAGCTGCTGCGGCACGCCGACATTGCCCTTGCCCGCGCCAAGGCCGACGGCGGCCAACGCATGCGCTTCTTCGAGGAAAGCATGGACAAGGCCTTGCAGCGCAGGTACACGGTCGCGCAAGATCTACGGCTCGCTCTCCGCCGCGAGGAATTCGAGGTCGTCTATCAGTCGCAATTCGATCTCGCTACCGGCGAGCAGACCGGGGTCGAAGCCCTGGTCCGCTGGCATCATCCGGTGCATGGCAAGG
>DASUZQ010000063.1:0-9274 GCA_036376815.1 Methyloceanibacter sp.
GCCGATCTGTTTGGACAGGCGCAAGACCTCGATCTGCTGCGCGAGGATGCGCAACAGCTTGTCCAGGCGCTCCTGGACGTCGAAAGTCTCGAGCAGCTCCTGCTTCTCGGCAGGCGTGAGATCTGAGGCGTTGGCGACGAAGTCGGCAAGCGCCGAAGGCGACGGTATCTGATCTATGACGTCGGCAATCTCTTTGGGGATTGCCGGCAACAGCGATATCGCCTCGCGTGCCCGCTCTTTCAGCTGATGCATGCGGGCGGCGATCTCGGTCGAATAGACCTCGGCTTCGCCCACCTCGTCGACAAGGGCGACGAGGAAGGGATAACCGGTGAGAAACTCGGTGATGCGGAAACGGCGGGTGCCGCGCGAGACGATGTGATGATTGCCGTCCGGCGTGGTCACGTAACGCAGGATTTCGGCCACCGTGCCGACGCGATGTAGGTGCTCAGGCCCCGGCGTCTCGATTGAGGAGTCATTCTGCAGCACCACGCCGATCGGTTTGTCGGCGCGCGCGGCGGCCTGGGCCCCGGCGATGGATTGCGGGCGGCCGAGGCCGAGCGGCGCCACCACGCCGGGGAAGAGCACGGCGTTGCGCGTCGGCAGGATGATCAAAGCGCGATCGGGCAGCTTGAGCTCGGGGGATTCTGCCTGCTCGGTCGCGGACGTTTGGGTCGTATCGTTCATGAATTGAACCTGCTCAGCCAAGCTTGACAAAGGTGAGCATGAGGCAACCGTTCACGAGCTCGCGTTGATCGAGCCGCAAGCGGTTGAGTTGCAGTGCGATGCGGCGCTCGAAGCTGCCATAGGGAATCTCCAGCCGCACGATCCTGGTGTTGTCGCCGCACGAAGGCATGGCCCGGCTTCCGACGATGGTCAGGATTCCGCCTTCGGTCTGCACCTTGACGGCTTCCGGCACAACGCCGGGGAGCGCCACGATGATGCGGAGCTGCCGCTCGGTCTCGAACACGTCGATCGGCGGCGCCCAGCGCGCGTGGCGGCCGCCTTCGCGGGAGGGCTCGAAGAATTGCCGGTGGAGCTGCTCGGCCCTGTCCAGCAGGGCGCAAGCCTCGGCCCACATCAGATTTCGGGGATCACGCGTCACATAAGCCTCAACGAGTTACCGAAGGTCGATCTTAGTCGCCTGGCCCATCGTCTGAAAACAACGAGGAGCAACGGGCCGGAGAAATCAAGAGAAGCGCAGGAAGTGGTGAGAGGACGCTATATATTGGTGCCCTCCGACGCGCCTGCAAGTGCCTGTCGGGGCTGCACTAGGGCGCCGGTTAGATTGTCCACGCGCGTTACTTGCGCGAGCCCGCAAAAATGCCACCGGCTTTGTAGCGCCCCGAGCCCACGCTCCAGTTGCCGATGACGCCTTGCGGGGTGCTCTTTGAGATGGGCTTGCCATCCCTGAAATTGTCTGGACCGCGCACGAAGGAGCCGTTGGCTGATCCGGACAGGTCGGAGAGATTGTCGGGCAGATTGACCCCGGAAAGCGAGCCGCTGAACTGATTCTTGCCCGTAAGTTCGCCCGGAGTCGTCATGCGTCCGGTAACCGTCAAGCCGCCGTCTATGTGGTTCGTATCGAAGTTACTGATGGTGAGATCGCCCCCGCGCGCAGCGAAGTCCCAGGTCAGAAGTGACAGCAACCCGCTACGGCGGCTGCCAATCTGGCCCACCCACGCATCCCTTAGCCCCCGTCCGCCCCTTATTCCCTCGGCAGTACAGGAAAGTAGACAGTCGGAATTGAGGCAGCAAGCTCGCAGGCTCGGTTTCTAAGGGTTTTCCGGGCCCTGTGGCCCAAGCACAACGCCGCCTGTGCTACATTGGGACCATGGGGGAGGCCAGATCCGACCAGGCGGCGGTGCTCGATTTCATGGCCTCGCCGGACGGCTATGGCGCGGTGCACGGCAAAGTTGAGCGAATCGAGACCCACGCCTCCGTCGTGTTCCTGGCCGGGCCACGCGCCTATAAGCTCAAGCGTGCGGTAAAATACCCGTTTCTCGACTTTTCGACCCTAGGACTGAGACATCGCGCGCTTCTCAACGAGCTTCGCCTCAATCGCCGCACCGCGCCTCATCTTTATCTTGAGGTGCTTCCGATAACTCTCGATAAGGGCGGCAAATTCCACATCGCCGGTCAGGGCAAAATCGTCGAGTGGGTGCTGGTCATGCGCCGCTTCGACCAATCAAAGCTTCTCGACCGCATGGCAGAGGACGGGCGTCTGCCGTTGGCGGACATGCCGCGGCTTGCGCGCGTTATTGCCGACTTCCACCGGAACGCAGATCGGTTTCTTGCAGCAGACGAAAGCGTGTCGGCGCTGCTCGCGGTGATTGAGGACAATGCGGCGGTCCTTGCTGGCGAGGAAGCCAACTTTTCAGCCGGAGAGGTTGCAACCGTCGATCATGCGAGCCGCGAAATGCTCGCCGCACTTGCTCCTCTGCTAAAGGCGCGGGCGCAAGAGGGCTATGTGCGCCACTGCCACGGTGACCTGCACCTTGGCAATATCGTCGAGATCGAGGGTGCCCCGGTGTTGTTCGACGCCATCGAGTTCGACGACGCCATCGCCACCATCGACGTTCTATATGATCTCGCCTTCCTGCTCATGGACCTCGGGGCGCGGAGACTGCCCGCGCATGCCAATGCGGCTCTCAACGCGTATCTGGAAGCGTGCGGCGACACGGGCAATCTCATCGGTCTTGCGGCATTGCCGCTGTTTCTCTCCATGCGGGCGATGATCAGGGCCAAGGTTGGGCTGCTGCGGGCCGGCCTTAAGCCTGAGTCGCGAGCTGAGGCGGAAGCCCGCGCGGCCTCCTATGTTATGCTCGCGCGCAATCATCTTGAACGAAAGCGGCCGCGGCTCGTTGCCATCGCTGGGCTGTCCGGCAGCGGCAAGTCGAGCGTGGCGCAGGCGCTAGCGCCGCAGATCGGTGCGTTTCCAGGCGCGGTGCTCGTGCGGAGCGACGTCGAGCGCAAGCGTCTGTTCGGCGTCAGCGGCGAGGAGCGGCTTCCGCGCTCGGCGTACGCCGCGGAAGTTTCTGCCACCGTCTATGCGATGTGTCGGAAGCGGGCGCTCATGGCGCTCGAGGGTGGGCACTCGGTCGTCGTCGATGCGGTGCACGCCAAGAGAGAAGAACGTGACGCCGTGGCCGAGATTGCCGCGCGTGCCGGTGCTGCCTTCACCGGGATTTGGCTCGACGCCCCCGCCGGGACCATGCGGGGTCGGATTGCCGCCCGCGTGGGTGATGTATCAGATGCCACGCCGGCGGTCCTTGACGAGCAGCTTGGATACGGCGTGGGGCAGCAGAATTTCGCTGTCGTCGACGCCGGCAGGCCGCTTCCGGACGTCGTTGCATCCAGCCTCGAGCTGATCATGCCTGCGGAGCCGTAGACGCCCGGCACGCCGTTCATCCTTTCCTAACCGTCTCGCCGGACAGTCGGGCAAGCGCCATCGGGCGCTTACTTCCGGGCGGCTTTGATGTATGCGCGCCCGTTTGACGGGGTCAGTACCTTGGGTAGGGTGGGTCGAGTGGCGCGCGCGCTCGCGGCGGCGAGGCTGCTATGGCGCGCCAGTACCGTCCCGCTGATCCGTCTCCTCCTCTCTCTCCTTCTGATCGGATCGATTGGCGCGAGCCTTGTGGCTTGCGGCTCCGGCAATGGCGAGAGACTCGGCGAACGGGTCATTCCCTTGGGCCAGCCGGTGCCGAAGGGCGGCGGACGGTACGTCACCGGCGCAGCCTACCGGGTGGATGGGGTCTGGTATCAGCCAAGGGAAGATTCGACCTATGACCGCGTCGGCACGGCGTCATGGTATGGCGAGCTGTTCCATGGCCGTCGCACCGCCAATGGCGAGATTTACGACATGGAGCGGCTGTCGGCCGCCTCGCCGACCTTGCCCATGCCGGTCTATGCGCGGGTGACCAATCTTGAGAACCGCCGCTCGATCATCGTCCGCGTCAACGATCGCGGGCCTTACCGGTCCGACCGCATCATCGATCTGTCGCGGCGATCGGCTGAGGTTCTCGGCTTTCGCGGCAGGGGCACGGCGCCGGTGCGCGTTCAATATCTTGCTCGCGCGCCGCTCAATGGCGACGACAGCTACGAGCGACGCTATCTGGCAAGCCGAGGCTGGGCGCAATTCGCCTCGCAGGGGAGGGCGACGGTGCCGGGTGTCGTGGGGAGCATTGCTGCGAGCCCGCCACCACAGAAGCCGAGACAGTTGCCCGTGGTGGCTTCCGGCGGAGCGACGATGCCGCGGCAAGCTGCGCCGGGCGGGGTGCCGCAGCTCCGTTGGCAGGCGAGCACCCGCGTACCGGCTGGCCAATCGCCCCGAGAGCAATTGGGCGGCGGCGGCCGATTTCTCATTCAGGCCGGCTCCTTCAGGAGCGAGGATAACGCCGAGCGAGCGAGGGCGCTGCTTGGCGGCATAGCGGCCGTCGAGGTGGCGCCGGTCGAAATCGGCGGCGAAACCCTGTTTCGCGTTCGGGTTGGCCCGTTCGCGGACGAAACCGCGGCCTCAGCGGCGCTCGCCCGGGTGACCGAGGCGGGCTATCAAGGCGCGAAAATCGTTATGAATTAGAGTTCATGCTCTCTCGGGTTGCTTTTTCGGGTCGAGCGCACAATAGTTGGGGCCGGGGGTGGCCGGCGCCTGGCCAATCGATCCGACGTTAGAAGAACGTGCACGCATTGCGCCTTGATATGCTGATCAAGCTCGCCGTGGCTTTCGCTGTGCTTGCCGCGGGGGCCACAGGTCTCTCTGCTCCGGCCTCCGCCGCGACCAAGACTCCCGCAGGCGTCTTCGACACCAAGGCCAAGCACGCCATTCTCATGAATGTCGATGCCGATCTCATCTTCTACGAGAAGGATGCCGACACGCTGATATCGCCGGCGAGCATGAGCAAGCTCATGACGCTTGCGGTCGTGTTTCGCGAGCTGAAGGCGGGCCATATCAAGCTCGACGACCAGTTCAAGGTGAGCGAGCATGCCTGGCGCGAGGGCGGTGCGCCGTCCGGCAGCTCGGCCATGTTCGCGCCGCTCAACTCCACGGTCAGTGTCGAGGATCTGATCCGGGGCGTCACCGTGCAGTCGGGCAACGATGCCTGCATCATCCTGGCCGAGGGAATTTCCGGCTCGGAAGACGCCTTCGTCAAGGAGATGAACAAATATGCCAAGGAGATCGGGCTGACGAAGTCGCATTTCGAGAACTCGACCGGGCTGCCGGCCGACGGACACGTCATGACCGCGCGGGAACTCGCCCTCCTCGCCGACTACCTGATCAAGAATTATCCCGAGTACTATCATTATTTCGGCGAGAAGCAATTCACCTACGGCAAGTGGAATTTCACCAATCGCAATCCGCTGGTGTTCGAGGATCTCGGCGTCGACGGGTTGAAGACCGGATTCATCGAGGATGCGGGCTATGGGCTGGTGGCGAGCGCGGTTCGCGACAACCAGCGCGTCATCCTGGTGGTGAGCGGACTCAACACCAAGAAGGAGCGCGAGGAAGAGCCGCGCAAGCTGCTCGAATGGGGCTTCAAAAGCTTCAAGCCATACCGGCTGTTCGATCAAGGCGAGAAGGTGAGCGATGCGCTGGTGTGGGGCGGGACCAGGCATTACGTGCCGCTCGTTGGCAATGAGAACATCGACATCATCCTGCCGTTCAACACGAGTGGTCAGGTCACCGCGCAGATCGTGTATGACGGGCCGATCAAGGCGCCGATCCGCAAGGGCGACCAGGTGGCGACGCTGCGGGTCACGGCGGCCGATACCAAGGCGACCAACGATATTCCGCTCTATGCCGGCGAGGATGTCGGCCAAAGCAATTTCGCCATGCGCGGGCTCGATTCGCTGTTCGTGCTGGCCTTTGGCTGGATGCTCTAGGAGCTTCCGCCCGGCGTCACTATTTCTAGGGGCAAGATGCGACACGAGACTGTCGAAACCGGCAAGCTGATCACCTTCGAGGGGGGCGAGGGCGCCGGCAAATCCACGCAAGTTTCGATTCTCGTGGAGCGGCTGAAGAGCGCCGGGCGCCATGCCGTCGCGACGCGAGAGCCAGGCGGGTCGCCGGCGGCCGAGGAGATCCGGGAAACCTTGCTGTCAGGGAAGATCAAGCCCTTCGGGCCGTTTGCCGAGGCGCTGCTCTTCTCGATTGCGCGGCAGGATCACGTCGACACCGTCATCGGCGATGCGCTCGCGCGCGGACAATGGGTGGTCTGCGACCGCTTTCTCGATTCGACCCGCGCCTATCAGGGCGTCACCGGCGGCGTGCCAGGGCCCGTGATCAGCGCGCTCGAGCGGCTGACGCTGCACGGGCTCATGCCCAATCTCACCATCATGCTCGACATTCCGGTGGAAGAAGGGCTCGCACGCATGGCGCGGAGACGCGGGACACCCGACCGGTTCGAAAGCCAAGATTTCGGCCAGCATGAGCGCATTCGCAAAGCCTTCCTCGATATTGCCGAGGAAGAGCCTGCCCGCTGCGTGGTGATCGATGCGCGCAAGCCCGAGGCCCTCGTGGCCGAAGACGTCTGGGAGGCGGTGGCGAAACGTTTGCGCCCATGAGCCGGGCCGCGGCCAAGAAACGCGAAGATCCGCCCGAAGAGCCCGATCGCCTCGAAGGATTTTCGTCGCCGCGCGAGGTCGATCGCCTGTTCGGTCACGATGCGGCGCGCGCCGAATTCGGCGAGGCCTTGACCGGCGGCAGGCTGCACCACGCCTGGCTCCTCGTCGGGCCCGAAGGCGTCGGCAAGGCGACGCTCGCCTACCATCTCGCCCGCGAGGTGCTGGCTCTCCGCGAGGGCGATGCGGCTCCGCAGGCTCCCATCACCGCCGATCATCCCGTGTTCCGCAAGGTGGCAGGCCTCGGCCACCCGAACTTGCTTCTGATCCGCCGCTCCTGGAACGACAAGACCAAGCGCTATTCGCAATGGATCGGCGTCGACGAGGTGCGCCGCTTGCGCAGCTTCCTCGGCCATAGCGCAGGCGAAACCGGCTGGCGCGTGGTGATCGTTGACCGCGCCGACGATTTGAATGCGAACGCCGCCAACGCGCTGCTGAAGGCTTTGGAAGAGCCTCCGCTGCGCACGTTGTTCCTTCTGGTGGCGACCGCCGAGGGACGGATCCCGGTCACCATCCGTTCCCGCTGCCGCACACTTCGCGTCACCGCTTTATCAGAGCACGATCTGGCTAAGGCCGTGCAGGCGGCGCTTGAGCGAGACGATCATGAGGTCGATGCCAAGACGCTTTCAACTGCACTTGCGCTGAGCCAGGGAAGCGTGCGCCGCGCGCTCGAGCTTGCGACCGGCGAGGGGATCGCGCTTTACCGCGATATCGTCACCGCTTTCGCCAAATTGCCCGAGCTTGACGGCCAGGCCGCGCACAAGCTTGCCGAACGGCTCGGAGGGTTTGGCGGCGACAGCGAGCGTCTCGACCTGTTCCTTTCGCTGCTGCTCGGCCTCATGGAGCGATTGATAAGGACCGCAGCCAACGGAGAAGGCGCGATCGGCGAGGAGGGAGCGCTCGCTCGCCGCTTGCTCGATCGCGCGAGCCTGCCGCAATGGGTCGACGCGTGGGAAGCGATCGGGCAGGCCAAGGCCGATGCCGCCAGCCTTAACCTCGATCGCAGCCTGCTCGTGCTTGAGGCTTTTTACCGGTTGCAGCAGGCGGCGCGTGGAGGCCAGGCTTAGGCAAGGCGGCGCTTGCCGGGGCGCGCGGCCAAGGCTATGCCATCACCGCCATGGCCCGGCCCTATTACATCACCACCGCCATCTCCTATCCCAACGACGTGCCCCATATCGGTCACGCCTATGAGGCTATCGCCACCGACGCGTTTGCGCGCTTCCGGCGCTTGCAGGGCATGGACGTGTTCTTCTTGACCGGCACCGACGAGCACGGCGTCAAGATGCTGCAGACCGCGAAGAAACTGGGGATTACCCCGGCCGAGCTCGCCGACCGCAACACGCCGCGCTTCCAAGCCATGGTCGCGGCACTCGACTGCTCCAACGACGATTTCATCCGCACGCGCGAGGAGCGCCACAAGCGCGCCTGCGAGGAGTTGTGGCGGCGCATGCAAGCGAACGGCGACATCTATCTCGGCAAATATGCCGGCTGGTATTCGGTGCGCGATGAAGCCTACTACGACGAAAGCGAGCTGAAGGAAGCTGCCGACGGCCAGAAGCTGTCGCCGCAAGGGACGCCGGTCGAGTGGGTCGAGGAGGAGAGCTATTTCTTCCGGCTCTCGGGCTATCAGGGCAAGCTCCTCGCCCATTACGAGGCGCATCCGGAGTTTATCGGCCCGGACACGCGGGCGAACGAGGTGAAGAGCTTCGTGCGCGGGGGGCTACAGGATCTCTCCATCTCGCGCACCACCTTCGACTGGGGCATTCCAGTTCCCGGCGATCCCAAGCACATCATGTATGTGTGGGTCGATGCGCTGACGAATTATCTGACCGCCGTCGGCTTTCCCGACGAGCTGTCGCCTAAGTTCACGCGCTATTGGCCTGCCGACTTGCATATCATCGGCAAGGACATCATCCGCTTTCACGCGGTCTATTGGCCGGCCTTCCTGATGTCAGCCGGCGTCGCGCTTCCGAAGCGCGTGTTCGGTCACGGCTTCCTCTACAATCGCGGGGAGAAGATGTCGAAGTCGGTCGGCAATGTGGTCGATCCCTTCGTCCTTGCCGATGACTACGGCGTCGATCAGCTCCGCTACTTTCTGTTGCGCGAAGTGCCTTTCGGCCAGGACGGGAACTACAGCCGCGACGGCATCGTCCAGCGCATCAATGCCGACCTCGCCAACGATCTCGGCAATCTCGCCCAGCGCTCGCTGTCGATGATCGCCAAGAATTGCGGTGGCGTGGTGCCTGAGCCTGTGGAGCTCACCGAGGCCGACGAGGCGATCCTTGCCGCGGCGGACGGGCTATTCGCGCGCGTCACCCAAGCCATCGACGACTTCGCCATTCATCGCGCGCTCGAGATCGTCTGGGCGGTGATCGCCGACGCCAACCGCTATTTCGCCGGCGCAGAACCCTGGGCGCATAAAAAGACCAACCCAAAGCGCATGGAGACCGTCCTCTATGTGACGGCGGAGGTCCTGCGCCAGATCGCGATTCTGATGCAGCCGGTCATGCCTGGGAGCGCTGCCAAGCTTCTCGATCAGCTAGGCGTGCCGCCGGACGCGCGCGATTTCGCGCAGCTCGGATCGGTGGGGCGGCTCAAGCCGGGAACCAAGCTTCCCCCGCCGCAAGCGGTGTTCCCCCGCCACGTCGAGGAAGACAGC
>DASUZQ010000064.1:0-3934 GCA_036376815.1 Methyloceanibacter sp.
CCAGGCATGAGGAAGCGCCCTGGCGGCAGCGTCGAAAGCGCCTCGTTGTCGGCGCGCGTCTCGCGCAAATAAGCCTTGAACAGATCGGCAAGTCTCTGCGCCACCGCCTCGTCGGCAGGTGCTGCGGGATCGATCTCGGCGAGCGCCGACTTGGCGATCGCTCTCCGGCTCGCCGAGCGGCTCTGCTCGAGCGCTTGCTGCGACCATTGCCGGTAATCGAGCCGCAAGAGCGGCAGATCGAGCAGCCACTCGCCGGGGTAGTCGACGATGTCGATGTTGAGCCGGTTATAACCGAGCTGCCGCTTCCAGAAGCCCTGCGGCTCGTATTCGACGGCAAGCCTGAGCTGGCTGATGCGGCGCGTGCTTTCCGGCCAGCGCGGCGGGCTCGCGGTGAGGTCGGCCATGTACCGCTCATAGTCGAAGCGCGGCACCTGGTCGTCCGGCTGCGGCTCGAGATAGGCGCGGAGCACGCGGCCGTGGGCGACGGCATCGAAGAACGGCATGCGGGCGCCCGCCATGAGGTTGTGCACGAGCGCGGTGATGAACACGGTCTTGCCGGAGCGGGCGAGGCCGGTGACGCCGAGCCTGACGGTCGGCTCGACCAGATCTGACGCGAAGTCGCCGATATTGCGCAAAGCGTCGACGGCACCGTGGGTGAAGGAAGAGATCGGCACGCTTCTCGATGTCCTTTGGCGCCTCTTGGCGCCTTGGGCGGGATGACGAAAAAATGGGGTGTGCAACCTCAAGACCCAACCCGCTGCCCCGGTGATTCTCAACTCCATGGCCTGTCATTCGCCTGTAATCGGACTCTGACTCTATCCCGCCCGCAGCGAAGCGGCTGGCTCCCGAGCAGGATTTTTGTCAAGTCCTTCTGCTCACTTGACTTGGTGCCCCGCTTCCGTAAATACGGTGCCGACCGGCGGGGGCCGCGATTGCTCTCACACCGGCTGGGGAGACGACAGGGCCTTTGGCCCGAGGAATAAAGACCATGCGTTTGGCAGAGGCTTTCATGCGGCCGAAGCGTAAAATCCCCGAAGACTATCGGCCCTCGGACGATGAGCCTTTCATGAACGAGCGCCAGCGCGCCTATTTCCGGCGCAAGCTGCTCGCTTGGCGCGACGAGATCCTGCGCTCGACCAAAGAGACGCTCCAGCACCTGCAGGACGAATCGGCTCAGCACGCCGATATCGCCGACCGGGCAAGCACGGAGACCGAGCGGGCGCTCGAGCTTCGCGCCCGTGACCGCCAGCGCAAGCTGATTGCCAAGATCGACGCCGCCCTTGCTCGTCTCGATGAGGGCACCTACGGCTATTGCGAGGAGACCGGCGAGCCGATTAGCTTGAAGCGCCTCGATGCGCGTCCGATCGCGACCTTGAGCGTCGAAGCCCAGGAGCGCCACGAGCGGCGCGAGCGCGTCTACCGCGACGAATAATCTGCACAACAAAGATTTCTCGTCGTGGCCGGGCCTGGCCATCCACGTCTTTGGGTCTCGAAGTCCTATGGCTTCGACCCTCGCGGCTCGATCGGGAAATCGAACACAGTATTGGGGAACGGCTCGTTCTCGAGCGTGTAGTGCCACCATTCCTTGTCTAAGTTCTTGAAGCCGTGGCGCGCCATGACGTCGACCAGCATCTCGCGGTTTTGCTGCTGCGCCATGCTAAGTCCCGGAACCGCGGTGTTGGCCTTCACGTCGAAGCAGTCGAAGCCAGTGCCCATGTCGATGCTGGTGTCGGCTTCACGCTTCGCCACCGGCGCCGTGCAGGCGCCGAGAGCATTCCCGCCGGTCGCGGGCTGAACCGGATCTGCGTGGAGCGGAATCAGCGTGAGGTCCATGGTGGCGCCGCGCGAGTGGCCCGAGACCGCGGCGATGTAGCCTTGCGGAAACAGCTCCGCCTTGGCGAGGGCCGGATAGTGGACGGCCTTTGAGTCTGGATCGTCCGGCGCCTTCGACCATGCGACGAAGGCCGCCACGGCTTGCCCCGGGCGATAGCAATCGTAGACCTTGAGCGAGAGGCCCTTTGGCTCCACCTCGGCCTGCACGGCTTTCAGCGCTTCAGCGGCTTGGCGCACCAGCACGCATTCAGGCGCGTCATAGCCTGGCACCTTGCGGCCGGTGAAATTGTCGGCGCCCGCATAGCGCATGTCCTGCTCGATGCTCGGATCGATGTCGCTGAGATAGACGAAGTCCTTCGGCATCTCAGCGGCGCTTGCCGGGATCGCCGCGAGCGCAGCGCCGATCGCAAGAACAAGTCGAAGCATCAAGACTGTCTCCGTTGCTCAAGCAACGCTACCGCGACCGGCATGAAGCGCGGATAAAAAAACTCCCCGCTTTTGGGGGCGGGGAGTGGAGTGTTTGGGGGACTGACATGACTGGCCGAAGCCAGTCGGTGTCGGACCATTAGCAGGGAACTGCCGGCGTCCTTACGGCATGAGCGCTGAATCTACCGGCGTCACTTCATCGCCTGCCACAACTACACATGGCGGCCGTAAGTTCGGATGTCCTGTCTAGCGCAACTTGGCTCTGGCGACAAGCGAAACCACCGTTGCCAGAGTGTCACGGTCAAGCACAAATTTTGCCATTTAGCAGAGCTGAATCGGCGGTTTTCTGCGCTTCTCATGTCTTGCTGACGTCAGGCGCAGGACGCGTCTCTGCCCTGGCGATGATCACGTCCTCGAGCGGCGGCCCGAGCGGCTGTTGTCCCGCGATTCCGGTCTCGATCAGCACGTCCACCGGACCCCCGGTCATGATCAGATGCTCCACCGTGTCGCGGCGGATGAGGATGAGCTTCCGGTGTCCATCGACCGATGCCGTCTCCACTACGCCGAGCCGTCGATCGCGCCCGCGCAAGAGGCCGGGACCGCTCCGCCCGGTGAGCACGAAGGTCTTGAACGCCCAGGCGATGAGCGCGATGAGCGCAAACGCGAACAGGAAGGCGGCGACGCCAAGAATGATGCTGTCGGTGTCCGTCGTCGAGGGCATTTCAGGGTCCTGACCGTCAGCGGCCGGAGGCTCGCCGACAAGGCTTGTTTGCCGGCCCCTAATAAACCGTTAACCAAGGTACCAATATGACGCCGGAAGGCTCCCTTGGCCCGCCAGAGCGGCGGTCCCGATGCACCGCAAGGCAGGCCCGGTGAGGCCGCAATCCACAAGGAAAATGGCCGGTTCCGTCATGGATTTGGGCCGACGAGCTGCAACAACGCGCCACATCACAATGTCCGGCGCGAACCGAAATCGAATCGGGTAGTTTGGAGGCATGACCGACATCGACGCGCCTTCGCGTTACGCCGAGCCAGCCGCAGATCAGTCCGGCCGCGGCGGCAATGTCGCTCTCGTCGTGGCGCTCGCGCTCGGTCTTGCCGTCGCCGCCGTCGGCCTCGCCATGATCTCGCGCGAGATGGCCGAGCCCTTCGTCCTTGCCATTCTTGGCGGCCTTGCCGTGGTCGGCGTGTTCTGCCTGTTTGCCGGCGCCGTCGGCATCCTGCATTTCGGCCAGACGCAGGCGCGCAACGACGTCACCAAGGCCTTCGTCGACAACCTTCCGCAAGGGGCGCTCATCGCCGACCAGAGTGGCCGCGTGCTCTACGCGAATGAAGCCTATCGCAACCTGCTCGGGCTTGAGCCCGACATGGTGGTTCAGGCGCCCGACCGTGCCTTTGCCGGCAACAGCTTTCTCGCCGAGCAGATCTTCCGGCTCTCGCGCGCCGGCCAGCAGGGCAGGGGGCTTAGAGAGGAATTTCGCCTGCCGCCGCTTGGCGAGGCAGAGGAAGAGCCACGCGTACGCCCGCGCTGGTTCCGCATCTCGGTGCAGCCAATGCCTGCTGATCCCGATTCAGGGCGCAAAGGCGGCCTCGTGGTGTGGCAAGTCGACGAGGTGACCGCCGACCGCGAGCGGCAGGAGGCGGGCTTCGAGAAGGTGCAGCAGGCCATCGCCTA